>JASFEV010000106.1:0-13482 GCA_050124655.1 Desulfobacterales bacterium | reverse complement strand
ACGAACGGTGTTGTCCCCGTCCACCAGGGGCACATTCTCGACAACGGCCTCATAATAACCGATACCCGACCAGCTAAAATCCTGCTCCACGCCGTTAATGGCCACCCGCACCTGGTGCTGGGTGTCGGTTTGGCCGACCATTGAAACGATCAGGTTGCCGTTGCTGGTGGGATGGGGCACCGTCAGGGTAAAGGATACCGGCTGGCCGCCGCCGCTGTGGGCATCGCCCTGCACAAAGGGCAGGTAAAACCAGCGCTGCAGGCTGTCGGCCCCCGGGACCTTGAGCCAGTAAAGCATCTGCTGTTCATGATGGCTGCTATGGGCAAAATCAGCGGCCACCTGCCCGCCGGACGGGCTGCCGTCAATGCCGGCCATGCGTAGCGGGCTGCCCGCACCGCCGGACAAGGTGAGCCAGTAGACGTTTTCACGGCTGTATTTGACAAAGGCCGGGCTGATCGGTGACGCATAAAAGTGGATCGTGTCGTCGGCATCCATCAGATCATCACCATTTTGATCAAAGACCTCGATGGCCACTTCCCGGCCCAGGTAATACAGGCGCACCTGGCTTAAACGAATGGCGCTGGTATCTACCCCATAGGTGTCTAAAAAGTCTTTGGTGATCTGGTGGATACCCTCGGTGTCGGTCATGATTTTAAAAACATCGCCAGCGGCCGCATCCGGTGGACTCCACAGGGCCGTAACGGCGGCCCCCAGAGATGAGAGCAGCGGGCTGATGGGATTGACCAGGGCCGGGGCGGCGGCCAAACCCACTGCCAGTGAGGAGAGCACCCCGGGCTGGGCGTCGGGTACCTGCCAGGGCGCTGGGACAGCTGCCATCAGTGGGTCATCAGCGGTTTCGACAAAGTCGATGCGCAGCTCGATACGCTGATAGACATTTAACTGGCCCGAAGCCGGGTTAAAACCAATGGGATAAAAAATGACCTGTTGTTTGATTTGATCGCGGAACATATAGCGCTCACCCAATGCCGCGACGGTCTGGGGGTAAAATCCGTCGCTGCTGTAGGCCAGATCATCCTGTACAAAAACATTGCCCACCGCAGCCATGCCGCCGACGGCATCCACCACCGCTGCGGGCACCGGATAGACCTGATAGCCGCTGTAGGGCTGCACCCGGCTGTCCACCACCGATAGCTGGGCGGCTTTGCCCGCCGGTACGTCAATTAAAAGGCCTTTGAGTGGCAGTTGGGGGGCACCCACATGGGTGGTATAACCGTGCACATAGTCGGCAATGGTCAGTCGCTCGTATTCTGCGGCACCGACGGTAACCACCTCGTCTTCAAATCCGCTGGTGTTCAGGGCAATACTCATGCCGCTGTCATCATGCGCAAGCACCTCGACACCGCGGCCGATGCTACGCGCAGCGCGATCGTCTCTATGCGGCAGGCGGCCGTCTTCTTCACCATCGGCAATGCCGTCTCCATCGCTATCTATGTTAAAGGGATCAAGGTCGCGCTCATATTCTTCTAAGTTGGATAACCCGTCGCCGTCATAATCCAGGGCGGCATCATCAACCCAGGTACTGAGCCCGTGGGTGATCTCCCAGTCATCGGGCATGCCGTCGGCATCCCAGTCGATACCGATGGGCCCGTGCTGGGTGCGCTTGCCGTAGATGTCGATGTCTTCCAGCTTGTAGTAATACAGGCTGCCGCTTCGGTATCCAGGTAGCTGTACATGCCGCCTTTGCCCGGCTGCACGGTGGCCGAGATCAGCTTGTCGGTCAAGCGCTCATAGGGCCCGGCCGGTGAGGTGGCGCGATAGAGGTGAAAACCCAGGTTGTCATACTCGCTGCCGGTCTGCCACTCAACATTTACCGCAGCGCCGGCGCCCTGGGCCTTAAAAGACAACAGGCTGACGGCCGTGGGTTCGGTACTTGGACTCACAGCAACCGTGCAAGCAACCCATGCTTCAGTATTGCCGATGGTAAACGTTCCTGGGTTTTCGCTCGAAGCATTCGACGCCTTACTGGCAACCGCGACATTCGCACCCTGACTATGATTATCAGAATTCGTCTCACCGGTCGTATAACCACTGGGGTATGCGTCGGCAATAGATGTGCCATCATCGTTGCCTGCAACAGCGATCCACAAATAATCTTTGGAACCGCCAGACGGTGTCAGTGAATTCGGATCGGGAGTGTCATCAGTGCCGGTTGCGGCGGTTGAAACTTCCGGTGCTCCATACAGATCATGCCCGTATATTCGATAAGCGATATGAGACGATCGTTCGGAAGCGGTTGTGTCCACCGTAATGCTAGCGCCCTCTGTCCCATCCGCAATTTTATATCCGATAGATAAGGTATTGCTGGTTCCATTGCTTTGACTAAAAATGGAAGACCAACCATCTGCGGTAGGCCAGGTGACGGTAGGATTGCCATCGCATGCAAAGAAAACAATGAGGAGATCGCCGCCACTGATATTAGCGGGCAGACTAACCGTATGACTTGTCGTGTTGGCACCTGAATCAGAATTGGCTGTATCTTGGACAGCTGGAGAGGGCCCGGCAAGTCTTATTGTGCTGGAATCCTCGGTAACGCTGTCGATGGAGGCGTTCAGGTAGCTGACGGAATGAGATGCGGGCACATCGCTGTCGGTGGTGACCAGATACATAAATCCTTCGGCATTGTTTGTATCGGAATAAGCGATCTTGACTTCGGTGCCGGTGTTGGTGATGCGCACATTGTTTGTGGCGTTCCAGGCTGCGCTGCAGGTGGCAGAGGTATTATCGCTGTCCAGATCATAAAAAGCACAATTGCCCAGGGAGGGTGAGGTTCCGGCCCAGCCGTTTCCGACCGCAATGTGATCCACGTAGTCACCCGAATCCATCGAGGCATCATTACCACCTGCATTTTTCAAGACCACATCCACCCGGTATTGGGTGGAGTCTTCAATCGTGAAGGGCTTGCAGTCGATGGTGTCGCCGTTGGTATCCGTAAGGGATCCTCCGCACACCAGGGTCCCATCGCCCCAGGTCAGGTTTGAGGACTTAAATATTCTGAAGTCGGCTGAACCCGTGGACCAGGTGAGGTCAGGCAGGGGGCCATTAATGGTGATTTTGCTGGAATCCTGGGTAACACTGTCGATGGCGGTGTTCATGTAGCTGGTGGCATCCGCTGCGGGCACATCGCTGTCAGTGGTGATCAGATACGAAAACCCTTCGGCATTGTTGGTATCGGAATAGGCGATCTTCACTTCAGTGCCGGTGTTGGTGATGCGCACATCGTTGGTGGCGTTCCAGGCCGCGCTACAGGTGGCGGAGGTATTGTCGCCGTCCAGATCATTAAACGCACAGTTGCCCAGGGTGGGTGAAGTTCCGGCCCAGCCGCCTTTGACCGCCACGTGATCCACATAATCACCCGAGGCCATGGTGGCATCGGCAGATCCGTTATTATCCAAGATCACCTGCACCCGGTATTGGGTGGAGTTGGCAATCGCACCCGTATCACAGTCGATGGTGGCGCCGTTTTCATCGCTCAGGGTTCCGGAACACACCAGGGTCCCTGCATTCCAGGTAAGGGTATTGTCTTGATATATTTTAAAGTCGGCTGAACCCGTGGCCCAGCTGAAGGCGGGGTTGGTGGGCCCGCTAATGCTGATTTTGCTGGAATCCTCGGTATCGCTGTCGATGGAGGTGTTCATGTAGCTGGTGGTATCCGCTGCGGGCACATCGCTGCCGGTGGTGATCAGATACATAAACCCTTCGGCGTTGTTGATCGCGCCATAGGCGATCTTCACTTCGGTACCGGTGTTGGTGATGCGCACATCGTTGGTGGCGTTCCAGGCCGCGCTGCAGGTGGCGGAGGTATTGTCGCTGTCCAGATCATTAAACGCACAATTGCCCAGGGTGGGTGAGGAGCCGGCCCAGCCGCCCTTGACCGCCACGTGATCCACATAGTCACCCGAGGCCATCGTGGCATCGAGATCTCCGTTATTATCCAAGACCACCTCTACCCGGTATTGGGTGGAGTTGGCAATCGCACCCGAAGAACAGGTTATGGTGTCGCCGTTCGTATCGGTAAGGGTTCCGGAACACACCAGACTCCCCGCACCCGGGGTGAGAGTATTGTCTTGATATATCTTAAAGTCGGCTGAACCCGTGGCCCAGCTGAGGTCGGGGGCCGAATAATAAACAGTCACCCGGATCCTGTCGACCCTCAAATACTGAGTTCCGCCGGTGCGGGTAATCCGCACTTGAAAATAGGGGTCGGAAAAACCAGATGTCCCCCATGACCAACCCCAGTCATCTAACGGTCCACCGAGGGTATCGGTGGTATCGGTTTTGCCGGTAAAGCTGTCTGATTTAGCGGTGGTCCAACCACTGCCGCTGTTGCCGGAAAGGGAGACTTCATAATTGACAGTATTGGCGTTTTTACTGTTGCTGCCTTCAACCTCAACTGCGATGCCATCGATCTGGGCACCGGCTGGAATGCTGAAACCAAAGGTGTCGAGCACACCGTAATCACTATTCTGGTCATTGCTTGCCCGTGTGTCGTCACTGGCATTCAAGGTTCCTGTTGTGAAGCTGTTCCAGTATGTTCCGCTGGAATTGACAGCGCCGGTACTGGGCCCTTGTGTGGTGGCCCATATTGGCTGGACGGCAATCAATCCCATACATATAACCATCAGTAAAATTAAGCCTGCAAATGTTCCTATCCCCCGCCCCTGTCGATCGGTTTTAATCTTTGTTCTGGTCGGATTCATCATGTGCTCTTTGAAACGTTTAGCGTTTTTCACAATTGTGCTTTTTCTTCGGATGCACAAGCGTTTGCGTCATTAGAATGGCGCGCTTTTTGACAAAACATGGATTTTCTATCAAATCCGTGACCTTGTTACGCACGGCTTCAAATGGGCATTCGTATCGTGGGCCACAAACCATAAGATTCCGACCCTTATTTTGCAGGCATCGTGCCAAATTGGCCGGACTTTTTTTATCGAATTATTACAATGTGTTATATGATAGCATGGCAGGAGTGTGCGACCAGGTAGGAAAATTTGGGTCTTTTGACACAGAATTTTACCGCAAAACCAGCGGCCAACCGGCAGTTTTTTCCGCATGAATTCAATCGGTTCCCGTCTTCGCTAATACTTCGCCGGACAAGTCGCCGCGGCAAGCAGATAAATAGCTCATAGCTCATAGCTGATAGCTCATAGGCGTGATGTCGGAAGAACAAGAAGGCAGAAGTCAGATGGGCAGACGGCGCAGGCTGTCAAGTGGAGGAAAAAACGGATACTACGGCGCGACAAGCAAGCAGGGTTCAGGGTTTGGGCTTCGCGCTAGGTATTGGGAGCGTTTGGTTGTTTGAGTTTTCGAGGACGAGGACGATTACGACAAAGCACTGAAAAGATCGTCCTCGTCTAATTTTCAATTTGAAGAAATATTAAAACCCATCTAAAAAGGGTTATCCCGTTGAGCCAGTTAAGCCCGTTGAGCCCGTCTAGAATGAAATGCTGTCATATTTTATCTTCAACCGGCAAACGGGCTAACGGGTAACGGGCTCAACCTGAAGCATTCGAGTATTTCGAATCGGTTTTATGCACACCTTAATGTTTATAAAAATAGGTGTGTAATCCATTTATCCTGGATAACAAAGCCCTTGAGCGTTAGATGCATTTTTAAGATGGGTTCTAGGCTTGGCCAAAGATCTCATCACTAATCTGACCAACCGATTCACTGACCTCGGCCAGGATGCTATTGATATCGTCTTCTTCCAGCGCCAGGCATTGCAACACTTGCTCGTCGATCTCATACAGCTCGCAGCCGCCGCTGATACCGTTGCCGTCGATCTTGTTCAGATTGTCGGCGGCATGGAGAATAAAGGTGAGTTCGTCAACGTTGTCCGGATTGAGATGGTGGTGACGTCCGATGGCCTTGGAGACCGCCTGGGGAAATTTCCAGCGTTTGCACAGTTCGGAGGCGATTTCAGAATGGTCAAATCCCAATATTTGCTTTTCAGCCATGTAATGGGTGTCCGGGCTGTTTCCCAGGAATTTTTTAAAGGCATCGTTGCGGCTGAAAATGTGCTCGTCTAAAATCAACTTGCCCACATCGTGAAATAGCCCGGCTAAAAAGGCCTCATTGGCCAGAGAGGGTTGCACGGCATTGGCAATTTTACGAGAGCCGATGGCGGTCGCTAAAGAGTGCTGCCACAGGCCTTTGGGATTCATGTTATAGGCCTCCAGCGCCTTTTTGAAAAGGCTGGATGTTCCGGCCGCCATGATAATTTCGGCAATGACTTTGAGCCCCAGCATCACACAGGCCTGGCGCACCGAGCACACCTCTTTTTGAAGACTGTAATAGGCCGAATTGACCACGTTGAGAACCTGTAACGTGATTTCCGGGTCGGTTTCAATCACGTTGGCCAGGTCTTCGAAGCTGGAGTTCGGATCGGTCAGCATCATTTGGGCCTTCAAAATCACCTGAGGCATCGGCATCAAATCCTCGAGGCCCTTAAAAAGTTTTATTTTCAAGGCATTGCCGTGTAGCAGCGGTTTGTCATAGGATGCTGCAGCCATTTTATTCTAACCCTCGCGCTTGTTTTGCCGAATTTTTTGGCAGTGCGCACTGCTAGACAATGCATGGTTTATGCCAAAACACCCTATGTATAAATTTGTATAAATTTCAGTATATTATAATATTTAACAAGCTCTTGTCGCTTGTTTTTTCCAGTCGTTGTGAGAATTTACCCATAAAGTTGTGTAAAAAGACCCAAATGATGGTGTTTTAGAACCATTCGCTTCTGTAGAACGCCATCATTTGGCGATTTGGCGAAGTTAAAAATTTTGAATATTCTCAGGGTCTTTGTTTATCAATGGATGGATGTGAAGCAGGGCAGCCTACTGCGGCTGCCTCATTGCGGTCGGCAGCCGACTTCACTCAGGCTTCGCCGCGCCAAGCGGTGGCCGACCCTACTCAATCCCCTCCCTTGACGGGAGGGGATCAAGGGGAGGGTGATTAGACAAGGAAATGATTCCATTCGATTTAATCACCCCCACCCAAGCCCTCCCCCATTCAAGGGGGAGGGATTTTGACGGGCTTTGGCTGTTTTTAAGGATCGCGGAATTAAGTCCAAAGAATTAGCAGAAAGGAGGAAGTAGGGCAGCCCACTGTGGCTGCCTTATTGCTGTCAGCGGGGATTAATGCAATATCGTAAAGCCCTGCTCCTCGAAGTGCTTGTCGAATGCAAAGGTGTTTTCTATTTTGTAATGCCGCATGGTTATAAAACTAACACAATCAACAAGACTCATTTTTCTTCTCCCCAGGCTGAGCCAAAGTTCAAAAGCCAGGCTGTGCTGGGGCTTGTCAATCCAACAAAATTCAACGAGTCCTGAAATATCTCTAGCAAAAAGATGGGCTGCTTCAAATCCCAATCGGCTTTGAAGCAGGGCCAACGATTCGATCATGATGTAATTTGTGGTATGAAGATGGCTTTCTTCTTCCAGAAGGAAAATCCATATATTCTTTGCTTTTTCATGATGCGCGTCCGAGCTATCCATCAATGCATAAAAAGCGGATGTGTCGATAAATATGTTTTCAGTCGCCATCACGATCCTTTGTTGCATGAGATTCGGCCAGATAATCATCGTGGCGTGCCGAAACGTCAGAATCCCCTGAGGAAAAGCGGCCGACGGCCTCCAAGGCTTTTCTTTTTTGATCTTTGGGAATGTGCTCTGCGTGAGTACGGTAGAATTTGACGCTTTCACGAATTAATTGAGAAACGGATACCCCCCTGGCCTTCGCTTCGGAGCGCAACCATTCCATCTGTTCTTCTTTCAGCTGAATCTGTGTGCGGTACATTTTTACACCTATGTGATTACATAATGTATATTCAGATACATTATAATGTAATTATGTGATATGTCAAGCCGTATTGCGACAAGGCGGTATATGGCCTCGTCTCTCCTCCCTTGACGGCCTGCGACGAGCTACTCTCGGCCTGAGCTCGAGTCGAAGGCAGCCGAGTCGGAGGGGATCAAGGGGAGGGTGAACAAATAAGACATTGATTTTATGTCTATTTTATCACCCCCACCCAAACCCTCCCCCGTCCACGCCTGCGGCGGATCTTCGACAAGGGGGAGGGAAGTATTCGGGATTTTTAGCTTCTAGTTGAGAGTCACTGAGGTAATGCAAAAGAATTAGCAGAAAAGCAGAATTCGGGCAGCCCTATACGGCTGCCTCATCTCAGCCAGGTGGTGGCCGACTATACTTTTGAAACAAAGATGGGTTTCAGTTCGGAAGATTAAATGGAATTACTTTGATTTCCTGGGAAGGTAGTTGACGTTTTCCATATCTTTAAAATATTGATCCTGGGTCCAAAGGACGGCTTTGTGGGCGCGCGCAGTTGCAAGAATGATGCTGTCGGCCGTCGGAATTTTGTATTCCAGGCTTATCTTGGCCGCTTGAAGCGCACGGTCATCGGTCAGGTCAACCGTGGCACCCTGTTTCATGAGGGCCACCGCTTGCAAAGCCGCATCTTCACCGCGTTGACGCAAGACGGTCTTAAAAACCTCGTAGATGCAGATCGTTGGCACGATTAAATTGGCTGTGTCTATCAGCGGCGCCGAAAAATATTCTGCATTGGGCCCGTCGGCAAGATACTCAAGCCAGGCTGAAGAATCGACAACGTTCATATGCGGTCCGGCTCCCGTTCGATTTCGGTGTTGATTCCTTTAAGAAAGCCGCGCATTTCAGAGATCTTTTTTAATGGAATGAGCTCGATTCGATTCCCGTAGACCAGGACCTGAACTTTTAACCCCGGTTTCAAATTCAGAGAATCTCTGACCTTGCGCGGGATGACAATTTGAAATTTGGGCGATATCGTTACAGATTCCATCTAACAATTCTCCATCGATATGTTATACGATTTACGATAATACGATCGATAATAAATGTCAAGCCTTCCGGCAATCGCTAATTAGCAGTAAATACGTATATTGCTTCAATTCAGTTAAAATTGGTGTGGAGGTGGGAATAGAGAATGGTAAAGAATTTTGAGAGACGGAGATTATTCTAATTGTCGAAAATATGTTCCGATTGACTTAGCGAATCCTTCAAAGGTCATTGTGAGTGAAGCGAAGCAACATGTCATTGCGAGTGAAGCGAAGCAATCGTCCAGGCCTTCCAACGGATTGCTTCGTCGCTGTGCGCCTCGCAATGACGGATTATCGGAATATATTTCTGACATCCGCTGTAACGATTACGATTCATTTTATTCAATTAAATTGGCAATAAAATCAACGAATGATTCGGCTTTGGACATCAGGGGGCGAATTTGAGAGCTTTCAAAACTTACAAAATCAACATAATCACTTTCCTGCCTGCGCTCAAAGAGATCATTATAGGTGGTTGCATGCTGCTTAGGGACTTTATGGGTTTTTACAAAGTGTAAGTTAAAGAGGCTTCGAACACCTGAATGCTTGGAAGAATGCAGATCCTTTTGTGCGAGAAGCGCATTCACAGCATAAAAACAGGCATAATAGAGGCGGTTGATGCAGGCGTTCCACCGCTCTGCTTTTGAAAGAATGCGCGCATCCTCCAGTGTATCATGTGCTCTTTTAATGCGATACTGGACTAGCTCTTTTCTCTTTCCCGTCACAATCGAATCCCCTCTTTTTCAATTGCATGATAGATAGGCATTGTTTTAAAAGGCATGCTGTTCCATTCATCTTTGTTCCTTATAATAGAGGAAATTACCTCACCTAACTCCCATTCCAGTTCATACAATCGATGCCGGATTTTATCTGTGCGATGGTCGTCGACGTTGCCGTCCAGTAAAATTAGAAAATCCCAATCGGATTGCTCGATTGAATCCCCGCGTGCGCGTGAGCCATAAAGCAAAATTTCAGCGTTTGTTTCCATTTCCAGAACCGCTTCCTTTACTTTTTGCATAAGGTCTTTAGGTTTCATTTGTTTTTTCTTTAAGGGTCATTGCGAGTGAAGCGAAGCAATCCGATGCGAAGCATCGTCCCGAGCAAAGTCGAGGGGTCCCTCGATACACTCGGGATGATCCGCGATCGCGGATCAGATTGCTTCGTCGCTGCGCTCCGACTCGGCTGAACTCGTCGCAGGCTCGCAATGACGGATTATCGGAATATATTTTTGACAACCGCTATAATAATTAAAAACACATTGAAATTGTTCGATATGATAACGAAAAAGAATAAGAGGGTCAAGTTGATTGCGCTAATGGTCGAAACTCCCGGATGCGGATCCAGAGGTGCCTAAACGGTTCATAGATATGCGCTGAAAAATGGCTGCGACGGACAATGGACAACCATCAACGAACACCATCCAGCTTCTGGCGGCGGTAGCGGAATTTATCACGGGTCATATTCAGCAGCAGGGCCGCCTTGCTTTCGTTGCCGTCGGCCAGCTGGAGGGCCTCTTCGAAATAGGTTTTTTCGATGTCGGCGATAATGGCGCCAAAGTCGATGCCGGATGGGGAAATGGGCGGCAGCAGAGGGTTGTCCTCGGTTTGATGGTTGCCCTGGCCGCCGTTGTGGGTTTTGAGACCCAGGTCATCGAGCCCAAGCTCCGGCCCCTCGGACAGCAATACACCGCGCTCGATTAGATTTTTGAGCTCACGCACGTTGCCGGGCCAGTCATACTCTTTTAAAGCCGCCTCTGCCTCGGCGGAAATGCCGTTAAAGGATTTGTCGAATTTCTGGTTGAATTCCACCAAAAAATGTTTGGCCATCGGAATAATATCATCGCGCCGCTGGCAAAGGGAGGGGACCTCCAGCTTGACCACCGCAAAGCGGTGATAGAGGTCTTTTCTGAACTCGCCCGTTGTCACCAGGGCCGTCAAATCGCGGTTGGTGGCTGAAATGATGCGGGTTTGCACCGATTGCTTTTTGGTTGCGCCCACCCGGTAATACTCGCCGCTGTCTAAAAAGCGCAGCAATTTGACCTGGGCTTCGGAACTCAGATCGCCGACTTCATCCAGAAACAGGGTGCCGTTGGCGGCTTTTTCCACCAGACCGGCTTTACCCGAACGCTCAGCGCCGGTAAAGGCGCCCTTTTCATAACCGAACAGCTCGCTTTCGATCAATTCTTTGGGCATGGCGGCGCAGTTGACGGTCACCATGGGGCCTTTAAAATTGGGGCTTTTATAGTGTATGGCTTTGGCAATCAGTTCTTTGCCCGTTCCGGTCTCCCCCAGGATTAAAATAGGCGTATCGGGGCTCTGGGCCACTTTGGTCACCAAATCCATGACATCCTGAATGGCGTTGCTTTCACCGATAAAACAGGGCAGGTTTTCTTTGAGATATTTTTCGTGCAAGGCCTGAATCTCTTTGCGCATGGCAATCGTTTCAAAGGCGTTGCGCAAAATGACCAGCAGGGCATCCATCTGTACCGGTTTGACCACATATTCATAGGCGCCGTTTTTCATGGACGATACCACGGTCTGCACGTCTTCATAGGCGGTGATCATGACGATAATCACCTCGGGATGACGCTGCTTGATGATTTCCAGGGCTTCGACACCGCTCATGCCCGGCAGCCCGATGTCCAGCAGCACCAGATCCGGCGGATCCTCATCGATGGCTGTAAGCGCCAATTCGGCCGTGGCAAATGCCTGGACGCTGTAGTTCTTTTTTTTCAATGCCATCTTTAGGCCGTTGCGGGCCAGAGCTTCGTCATCGACGATATAGATGGAATAAGCGTTCATTGGGTTTGTATCCTTCGTTCAATCGGTAGTTCAATAATAAATTCGGCCCCGCCCCATTGGCTGCCGCCCAGGGTGATGGAGCCGTTGTGATCGGCCACGATTCGCTGGGCGATGTTCAGCCCGATACCGGAGCCGTCTTCTTTGGTGGTAAAAAAGGGATCAAATATTTTTTCACGCAATTCAACGGGCACCCCGGGTCCGGAATCGGCCACCTGGATGCACAAGGTGTTGTTACGGGCGGAGGATTTGATTTCAACCAATTTGAGGCTGCCGTTGGATGTTTCCATGGCCCGGGCGGCATTGGTAATCAGATTCAGCACCACCTGCTCGATGAGATGCGGATCGGCGTAGCATCGGGGCAAATCGGGGGCCAGGGATTTTTCGATTTTAATCCCGTTTTTGCGCATGGTAACAGCCGACAGTTCGATGGCCGCTTCCAACGATGTGTTGATATCGGCGCGCATCATTTTGGGCGCACCGGGTTTGGAAAAATCCATGACGCGCTTGATGACCGATTCGATCTTGTTGGAGGCCACCTGAATCTGGCTGATGATCTGCCGGATGATTTCCATATCTTCGCCGCCCAGATGATCCGAATCGCAAAGATCTTCGACCGTATATAAATAGGTGTTGATGCCGGTCAGGGGATTGCGAATTTCATGGGCAATTCCGGCCGCCACCCGACCCAGGGAAAGCATTTTGTTTTTGATCAGCAGCTGTTTCTCAAGCTCTTTGGACTCGGTAATATCAATGGCATTCAGCAGCAAGGCCCGCCGCCCTTGATACACAAAGCGGGTCACCCGGCACTGAAACCAGCGCATCTCGCTTTTGATGCCGTTGCCGGCCGGCGGGTGGAAGCGAAAGTCGATTTCCACGGTGTCGGTCTCTCCCGAAACGATGCGGGCATACGCTTGCTTGGTTTTCTCGACATCGTCCGGGTGGAGGTAATCCAAAAATTTTAACAGGTTGTCCTCGGCTGACAGATTGTATATTTTTTGCAGTTCCGGATTTTGATAGACGACCCGACCGTCCTGGACAATGGCAATGCACACCGGTGAGTTTTCGATCAAATCGCGGAACTGCTGCTCACTTTTGCGCAGGGCCTCTTCGGTTTGCTTGATGTCGCTGATATCGGTCCAGGAGCCCACCACCTCCACGGCATTGCTTTGCTCGCCGAAAAGCAAGCGCAGCTCATCGCGCATCCAACGGTAGCTGCCGTCTTTGTGCCGAAAGCGGTATTCCAGGACATGGCTGCCCTGGTCCACCAGTTTGGCAAACTCGGTTTTGACCCCTTGAACATCATCGGGATGAATGTGGTCGATCCAGAAGTGCCGGTCATTGATGAAATCTTGGGCGTCGTAGCCCAGCTCTGTTTTGACATTGTCACTGATAAAGGTTGTGGCGCAGTCGCCGGTGGGATTGCAGGAATAGATAACAGCCGGGTTGGATGTCAGAATGTGCTGCAGACGCTGTTTGGTCTGACGCAGCTCCTCTTCTTGGCGGTGGCGCTCGGTGATATCGCGGATGACGCCGATGATTTTCTTACGGCCGTCGGCCACAAAAGCACCCGCGCTGATTTCGGCCGGAAAAGTGGTCCCGTTTTTTTTGACCAGATAGCGCAGCGGGACATAATTTTTGGATGGTTTTTTTTGGCTGAAACGATCGATGAATTTTTGGGTTTTATCTTTTTCCGCGGAGACATCCAATACACACAGCCGTATGAATTCTTTTTTGGAATAACCAAAAAGCGCAAGGGCGGCCTGATTGGCGTCTTCAAATTGCAGGCTTTCAGCGTC
>JASFEV010000105.1:0-13482 GCA_050124655.1 Desulfobacterales bacterium | reverse complement strand
TAAGACAAAAATCCAGGGACAGGAGAGTCTGGTGGCGCGCGGAGATGGGGGGCAATATCTTGTCCTGGTTCCGGGTTTGCATGTGGTGGTGGTCACAACATCAACGAGCCGTTTTGCACTACCACAGGATAATGGGCATGACCGACTTCTGCAGCTGGTTATGGAAGCAGTTTTGGAAACGAATGACACAGCTGGAAAGGTGGCCAAGCCAGAGCTGAAGTCAGATCCGCAGTCAGGGCAATATACCGACACTCTTGCACCGAATTATGTATTCTCCACACCTGTGCCACACGACATATTGGATTTCTTCCATCAATTTGCACAGGATATCGATAGTATGGATACCCGCCGTATCGCTGCAAACTATGCGCGCGCATACGATCACCGCAAAGATATATTTGACTCCCCATCCCGTCTGATACTGGGTCCCAGTCCGCCTCATCTAGAGTATGTTCACATCACCAAAATACGTGTTGAAAATAACAGAGCCTATCTGCGAGGCACTTTGAAATTTAATTTCATACATATATTTGCAGGCTTGGATGGTGTCTGGCCATTGGAGAATTTAATTAAACTCAAAGGTCGCTGGAGATGGCTCGGGTTGCCGGAAAAGACCGCCTTGCTGGATCGGGATGACTATTTTGATGCCGAGCTGAGTGAGGAGCAGCAACGGTTCGTGGATGACTGTTCGGGTCCCCTGGTTGGAAAATCTATGTTATTCGGAAACGATTGTTTTGCTGAGACTTTCCAGTTGGCCGGAGGAGAAAAAGACTTGTTTGCCGAACGCCTGCAACCTTTTCTGCAAGGACGCTCCGGGGTACGCCTGCATGTAACGGGAATGCAGCGAAATGGCACAGCCTACCGCGTGCAGGGTTATATCGAGGGCAGCGCGCTGGGTGAACTCCGTTTGCCGGATGACCTGCATATCGTTAAAAAGAATGGTGCCTGGAAATGGCAAGGTCTCGTCGCTTTAAAGCAGACAGATTGAAAAGTATTCAGAATGTTTAAGCGCTATCTAAAAGAGTAAGAAGCGGGTGCATGCTTGGGATGAATTCAAACCGCAGCTCACGCTCAACGCTATTTGCGCTGTACACCGGTAGTCGATACGTTTGCAAAAGCAATAAGATCCACTGCTATTGACTTGAGAAGTTCATATCGTTAAAAGCAGTTAAAGCGCTAAAGTTGGTCCACATTCTCGACTGTGCTCGTATGTCATGCGGAAAAATCCATGTTTTCAAATATTCTGGGCCATCAATGGGATTCTTTGGGAAGAAAATAGGTCGACTCGTTCTCGTGGTACTTGCTGTTACTGCATTGACTTTTTTGATGGTCAATCTCCTGCCGGGTGACGTTGCCGATATGATTGGCGGGCGGGGCGCCAGCCCGGAGGACATAGAAGCCATTCGTAAGGACCTGGGGCTCGATCGCAACATCCTGGTCCGATTTGTCAGCTGGCTGGGTGATCTTCTCAAGGGCGATCTGGGCAAATCCTACCTGACCCAAGAACCGGTCCTGCACATCATTTTGACCCGCCTGCCCGTCACCGTTGAGCTGCTCGTAATTTCCCAGATCTTTGCCCTTTTGCTGGCCCTGCCGGCCGGCATCTTTTGCGCCTATCGAAGCGGCACTTTTATCGACCGTCTGATCAGCATCGGCAGCTTTGCCACCCTCTCGGTTCCCAGCTTTGTCATGGCCCTGGTGGGCATCTATCTGTTTGCCATTCAGCTGCACTGGCTGCCGGCCACCGGTTACACGTCCTTCGAATACGGGTTCTGGGCCAACATTCAGTCCTTTATCCTGCCGGCGCTGAGCATCGCCCTGATTGAATGGGTCGTTCTGATGCGGGTGCTGCGCAGTGATATGATCAGCACCCTGCAGCAAAATTATATCCTGATGGCTCGCGCCAAGGGGCTGCCGCCCTGGAAGGTGCTGCTGCATCATGCCCTGAGACCTTCATCGTTTACCCTGGTCACCATTCTGGGTCTGCAGATTGGACGATTATTGGGCGGTGCGGTGATCATCGAAACCATTTTTGCCCTGCCCGGCATCGGCCGCCTGCTGGTCAATTCTATTTATGCCCGCGATTATATGGTCGTCCAGGGCTGTATTCTACTGATTACCATCGGGTACGTGGTCATCAATACCATGGTTGACATCTTATATCACATCTTAGACCCGCGGATTCGAACGGAGCCCGCCAATGTCAGTTAATGCTGTTCAAACGCGCCCGGGCGGGATCTTCTGGCTGGCAGTCATCTGGCTGGCAATTGTCGTTGCAGCGGCCGCCACAGCCGACTGGTGGGCCGTACCGGCGTTTGATGCCATGGACTGGGAAAATCCCGCTGCAGCCCCTGGAACACGCACCGAAAGTGCCACCCTTCAAAAGGCGGCTGAAGCGGAAAAGGGGACTTACACCTACTGGCTGGGAACCGACACCATGGGGCGAGACGTGACCTCTCGTTTGGTTTATGGTGCCCGCGTTTCTCTTACGGTGGGATTGCTCTCGCCAGTAATCGGATTTTTTCTGGGCGGCATCCTGGGTTGTCTGGCGGGGTATTTCCGCGGCCGCCTGGAAAGCGTCATTGTCGCGGCTATGGATGTAATCCTGGCTTTTCCGGGAATCGTACTGCTTTTGGCAATTAGCTTTTACCTGGGGCCAAGCCTGCGCAATCTGGTCATCGCCTTAGGGTTTCTGACGATCCCTGCCTTTAGCCGGGTTGCCCGGGCCAAAACCTTAACCCTGCGTGATCTTGAATTCGTCCAGGCTGCCCGTCTAAGCGGTGCCGGCAACTTCACGATTTTGGCTCGTGAAATCATCCCTAATGTGATCGCGCCCATGGCCGCATACGCACTGCTGGTGGTGTCTTTTATGATCATGGCCGAAGGCGCCTTAAGCTTTCTGGGTCTCGGCGTGCCGGCACCGACACCCAGCTGGGGCGGCATGATTGCCGAGGGCAGAGAGGTGCTCGAGGAGGCGCCCCATGTGAGCATGATTCCCGCTGGTGTTATGTTTTTGACGGTGATGGCCTTTAACCTCATCGGAGACAGTTTGCGCAATCTGACTGAAAAGAGAACGAGTCAATTATGATCGCAAAAGCCCACATCACACCACTTCTGGCAGTCGAGAACCTGCAGACACTGGTGCCGATACCCGGCGGTTTGGTGCATGCCGTCGACGGGGTTTCATTTGCGCTTGAGCCTGGAAAAACGCTGGGTGTGGTCGGCGAATCCGGCTGTGGCAAGACCATGATGGCACGCTCTGTGATGGGTTTATTGCCGCGTAATGCAATCATGCCGCCGGAAACCCGCATTGAATTTTTGGGAGAAAACCTGGTTGGTCTGGCAGGTCCGCAAATGCGGCAAATCCTGGGCAAAGACATTGCCATGATCTTCCAGGACCCCATGTTATCCTTGAATCCGGTCATAAAAGTGGGCAAACAGATTAGCGAAGTGTTAACCCACCATCTGCAAATGGATAGACAGGCCGCCCGGGATCGTGCCGTAGAACTTCTGGAGCAAGTCGGCATCCCCATGGCCGAGCGCCGTTTCAGCCACTACCCCCATCAGCTCTCCGGAGGGCTGCGCCAGCGGGTGGCCATCGCCATCGCCCTTGCCTGTGAACCGCAGCTGCTGATTGCAGATGAACCTACCACAGCGCTGGATGTGACCGTTCAGACCGACATTCTGGACCTGCTGGCCATGCTCCAGCAAGATAAGCAGATGGCCATGATACTCATTTCCCATGACCTGGGTGTGGTCGCCGGCCGAACCCACGATACAGCCGTTATGTACGCCGGCAAGATCGTTGAGCAGGCCGCAACCACTGAGCTTTTTGAACATACTGCCATGCCGTATACCCGGGCTTTAATGGATGCCATGCCGCGCCTGACAGATCCTTCGCACACCACACTTCAGGCCATCGGCGGGCATCCCCCCGATCTGATTGATCCGCCATCTGGATGTCGTTTTGCGCCGCGTTGCACCCTGGCAAAAGCCCGTTGCCGGCAGCAGGAACCGGCGTTGAGAAATATTGCCGGAAAAAACCACCAGTTTGCATGCTGGTATCCATTGGAAACCAAATGAGCCTCGATCAAACACAAACCCATCCCCTGCTGGACGTCAAAAGCCTGGTGGTCGAATTTGCCATCGACAGCGGTTTAAAAATTCAGGCCGTCTCAGATGTCAGCTTCACCATCGACAACGGCGAGACCCTGGGGTTGGTCGGTGAATCCGGCTGCGGCAAATCCACGCTGGCCCGGGCCATTGTACAGCTTCAAAAACCGACTGCCGGTAAGATCTGGTTTGATGGGGCGCAACTAGCGGGCGGCAACGATGCGCATCTGCGTAGGATCAGACCACGCCTTCAGATGATATTTCAGGATGCGGCCGCGTCTTTGAACCCTGCCCGCAGGGTGGGCCGCACCATTTCCGAACCGTTGAGGGCATCCGGTCAGACCCATCGCCACAAACGCAGGGATATCGTCTGTGCATTGATGCAGGATGTTGGTTTGGATCCGGATCAAATCTATGACCGGCGACCCTTCGAACTTTCAGTGGGTCAATGCCAGCGCATCAGCATTGCCCGGGCACTGGCGACGAACCCACAGCTTTTGGTTTGCGATGAGCCCGTCAGCTCGTTGGATGTATCGGTCCAGGCCCAGATCCTGAACTTGCTGGAGCATATAAAAGCGCGCCACAAATTGACCATGCTGTTTATATCCCACGATCTGGCTGTGGTAAAGCACATCTGCGACCGGGTGGCGGTCATGTATTTGGGCAAACTGTGCGAGATTGCCGACTCTGAAGACCTGTATCAATCACCCCGGCATCCATACACGGCAGCTCTTCTGGAATCGGTTCCCGAAATTCCGGCTGCCGGGGTCCAAAGGAAAATTACGCTGCGGGGTGTTGAAATGCCATCGCCTGTTGCCCCCCCTTCCGGTTGCCGCTTTCGCACCCGCTGCCCGCGGGCAAAAAAGCGCTGCACGGATATTGAGCCGGTTTTGGTAGACATGGCACGGGGGCGCCAGGTGGCCTGTCATTATCCATTGGACGCATAAACGACATGAATACAGTTACAACAGCACCCATACGAGAAATTATACAATAATACGTACATTTTTACTTGATATTAGTACATTTATATATTAAACCATTTGAACAACCCGTTGTTATTAAAAAAGGTGCCAATTTGATGTTTTTAAACATTCACTTCCGGGAGGTTTGCGATGAAATCTCAGATGGTTGACCTGCAGGCAATGGTGTCCCGCGTCACGCGAAGCTGTTTTATTATTTTTTTCCTGGTGGTGCTGATCACACTTGACGCCGCTCCGGTGGCCTGGGCGGGCCCCAAATATGGCGGTACCCTGCGCTTGCTTGGCGAAGTCGATGCCATGGGATTCGATGCCATCAAGGCCCGTTCCGCTGTGGGCGGCGGCAGGGTAACGGGAAACCTGGTGATGGAAAAATTGTTTGCACGGGATAAAAATGACAATATCATTCCGCTCCTGGGGATCTCGGCCACCTCTTCTGAAGACGGCAAAATATGGACGATTGAACTGCGCCAGGGCGTCCAATTTCATGACGGCACGCCATTTAACGCCGATGCCGTCGTCCATCACTGGCAGCGTCTGCTGGATCCCAAAAACCGTTACCGCCAACGAATACTGTTCCGGCCCATCATTGGCATCGAAAAGACCGGCGAATACGAAGTGCGGTTTCGCTTGAAGCACGCCTGGCTGCCATTTATGGCTGTTCTGACCGACCCATCCGGATTTACCGCCCTGATCCCATCACCCAAAGCGGTCGAGGAAGATACCCAGAACCGGGCACCGGTGGGCACGGGGCCTTTTATGATCAAAGAGTGGAAACGCGGCGACCGCATCACGGTAACCAAGAATCCGAATTACTGGAAAAAGGATCGGCCCTATCTGGACGCGGTGGTCTATCGCGCCATTCCGGACCATGAATCACGCTACGCCACTCTGGTATCGGGCCAGGCCGATATCATGATTACCGATCGGCCGGCGCATGTCAAAAAACTGTCTGCCAATCCGGATTTTCAAAAACACATCGTACACTTTCGTGGTGCTGGAATCCTGGCCCTTAACACCACTCGACCGCCTTTTGATGATGTCAGGGTGCGCCGTGCCATCGCCCATGCATGGGATCAGAAAAAGTATATCCGTGCCAGTTACCAGGACATTACGCCTTACACAGAGAACTGGTTTGGCAATTCGCTGGACTGCAGCGACACGGAGTATCTGCAGCACGATCTGGCAAAAGCCCGGGCGCTGATGGCCGAGGTCGCAAAACCGGTAGAATTTGAATATGTTCACACGGCAACAAATCGGGGAAGAGAGGCCGGCATTATTCTGCAGCAGATGATGAAAGAAATCGGAATCAAGGTAAACCCGGTCCCGCAGGATTTTCCCGGCATCATGAAAAAATTGTTCTCTAAGAATTTCGATTGCATCTCCTGGCTCATTCGCGGCGGATACGATATGGGTCCCACGACCACAGCCGTCTTACACTCCAAAAGCCCCTGGAACGTTACCGGTTATGCCAATGCGGAAGTCGACAAGCTGTTGATTCAGCAGCGACTGAGCACCGATCCGGCAATACGGGCCAGGACCTGGTGCGATATCGCCCGGAAAGTCAATCAAGACGCGCCCTTTTTGTACCTTTTTGGCCGCCAATATTATTTTTTTGTCAGAAATTATGTCAAAAATATCAACCCGCCGGTGCTTGGAGAAGAAGGCACCCAGTTTGACATCTGGCTGGATAAATGACGGCGGCGGGACGGATAAGAGCTATCGGATAATCTGGAAACCGTATAAAAAAAAGATCGGAAGGATAGCATGCAAACCGAATTTAACGACCTGGTAGAGCAACACTTGGGCGCACGTCTTCCGCAACAGCTGGCAGCATCGGTTGATTTGACCAAGCTTCCGCCGGACACGCGGACATTTATCGAGCGTATGCTGGTCTTGATGAAGCGCGCCGGATATGGCGTCGAGCAGTTCAACACGGCCTTGATCCGGTGGCTCTCGGTCACCATCCCCACCATGCTGCCGCGGGCTTGGGGCGGCCGGATTCCACCCATCACCCTGCCGGGCCGACATCAAAAACTGGATACCTATGTTGCCGATGCGTACAGCCCGCCTTTTGATAATGTGCCTGTATACGTGGATATCGGATGCGGTTTTCCACCGGTGACAACGGCTGATACCGCTCGGGCTTTAGCCGACTGGCAGATCTACGGGGTCGACCGGTCATTTGCCGACTTTGTACTGTATGATGAGGCCGGCCATTACGCATGCTTTGATCAAGAAGGAGAATTTCAGTACTTCCAGGCATCCATGGATCCCTCGGGACGGGCCCTTTACGAAGACCCAGCGACCACCCGCCGCCGGTTCGAATCGCTATATGCCTATCTTTTCACCCTATTGCCGGAATCAGATGGCAAGGTGAGTCAGAGCATCGAAAAAGACGGAAACCGGCTCATTCAAAACCACATCCGGGATTTTGAGACCGACAATTTGATCCTGATCAAAAAGGACCTGATGCAGCTCGATCTCCCGCCGGCAACGGTTATCCGCTGCATGAACATCTTGATCTATTTCGATCTTCAGAGCAGGAAAAAGATGCTGTCCCACACCTGCAAATTGCTTGCTGATGGGGGCATGCTGATCGCGGGGACCAACGGTTACGGCATCCAGACACGCTACGCTGTTTATCGAAAAAACGGTGAGGGCATATCTGTGGATGAATTTGCCTTCAGCCTGGACAACCTCGGGCATATCGTTTTTATGCCATGGTTTTCCATGCATGAAAACGACCCGGAAGCGATGTTGTTGGCCGAGCTGGCCGGGACCATCCGCGGGGATGGGCAATTTTGGCCATCTTTCAGCGGGCGTCTGGACGAGCTGCTGAAAACCCAAAGAATCTGCGTCCGTGGATCAGACGGGTTTTTGCAGGCTCTGGCGAAAGAAATGCCTCTGGCGGAGTATTTTCAAAAAAATGCCGCCATCTGGCAGCAACTTGAAGAGGATGGGTACCCTGCCCGCGCCGTGGAAGTACTTGAATACGCCGGGCATAAAGCTTGGATCAACGGAGTCGGCGATATTGCAATCGAGCCTCAGCCGGGCACACTTCCCATGGGCTGATTATTGTATAAAGCGCCTTATAAATTTCCCCAGGCATACATGGCTGCGCATTTCCGATTCAGGAAAACTACGCCTTATCAGTAGCTAACGGATTTGTACATTAGCCAGGCAAATATACACTATTTGGAGCCTTAATTAATTATGGACTTCGTGCCTGCATCGAATCGTTAGATGTGAGCCAAAAACTTAGGATTAGCGGATGGAAGATTAAATTTTTCGAGATGTACATCCATAAGGCTCCATTCACTCACAATGTTGATTGCGCATGTCTAATATACAAAATTTAATAAATTGTTAACGGTTGATTCATATTGTCCTTTTAGTCGTAAATGATTATGCATATTCACCATATTTAACAATTGAATGGACAAATATACCTGAATGACGTATTGGAATCAAAAATAAGTGCCAAAAAAATAGTGATGTACTACTTCCAACCTAAATATTGGGGATGATAAAATGGATAAAAAACTAATAGCCTATTGTTGCATTGTGGCGCTTTTAGTTATTGGTGTTTCGGTTTTTGTGAGTCTATATTTCAACCTGCAGGATTATAGATTCAGGGGACGTCTTGCCCCACTTTCACCGACCAACGCTGTTGCCAGCGTTGAGCGAGGCCTCCAATATGCGACTGAAATGAATTTAATTGCAGGGATATGCGCTCTATTGCTCGTGGGATACCTGTTTTGGACCTTTTATAAAAAGGTTAAAAAAAACAGCCAGGCTGATCAGATTGCAAGGAAGCGTTCTCTTTACACTATTTCCCTGGCAACCGGCCGGACGGAATATGATCTGTTCTGCAAAGCTGCAGAAAATTGGTCGGTATCCGCCACTACAATTGATCGGGATTTCAAGAGATATATGGTGAACGAGTGCACACCATACTATGTATCGGACTTTGTTAGAAAAAACCATGAGCATATAGACGAATCTCTAATAAAAAAAGTGGTCGCAAAACGCACATCCTTATGGGATTGGACGAAAGCATTGCTTATTTTTCCAGGCTGTTTCTTCCTTATGATCTTTATGGCTCTCATTTGGGGAAAAGGGTGGATTTCCTCTTTTTAGCTCATTCGCTGAAGGCCTTTGGATTTTGTCTTTCTTATTTTCCCGGAATGAAAAAAGAATGAGTGTAAATTCGCCTGATATCACACTTTTTAAACGCAACCTATTGTTTGTATATTTAAGGCAAATACACAATTTTTTGGGTCTTAATTTACTATAGACTTCGTGCCTTAATCAAATCCTCATCATAATTGGTATTATTTTGAAGATTTGATCTGATGATCGAAATCAAAAGCCACACACAAAATTTGTTTAAATGATTTTATCTTTTTAATTGAAATATGAATCTTGAAATCATACCCCAGGAGAGTGCGGTAGCATTAGGCGGACCGTGTTTGAGTGAGGCAGAGAGGAGCGATGACTCCTCTCTGGTTTAAATCTTGGATTACTTTTCCTTTTTGATTTGCGCGATGTGTTCTTTAACGGCTTTGGCTTCCTCCTGCAGATCCGCCAGATGCTGTTCTAGCGCCATGATCCTTTGTTTTTTAGTCATAAATCGGGGGCGCGCATACGGGGGCGCGTCGCATCCACAATTACAGAACATTTGCGGGTCCCATCTCTGAAATCCATGCTGACGGGTTGTTTGGCAACACATAATATCACCTCCTTTCAGATAATATTTTCGAATATTCGCATATACTAATATATTAGGCCAAAAAAAATGGCCCTATCCTGCTACAAAATCTTCACCCAGCGTTTCTCGCAGTGCTTCACGGTATTTTTCAAGTCCATCCGGATCAACAGAATAGTGCATGAAGGATCCCCGTCGGGCGCCACTGACCAAACCCGCCTGTCGCAATATGCGCAGATGCTGCGAGACGGCCGATTGGCTGACTCCGAGCTGGTGCGCCAACGCATTGACGCATAACGGCCCGCCTTTGCACACGCCCGGCTGGCATTCGTTTAGCAACTTGACCAATCTTAAGCGCGTCGGATCAGACAGTGCTTTAAATATCTCAACCAGTTGTTCGATATTATCCATAACAATATATCAGTATATGCGAATATACTTATATATAGGCCATTGTGCTTCAAATGTCAAGCGCAAATCGTCCGGCTCGGACAGGAGCTAAAATCTTGTTTTTGGGGATCGAAATTGCGAGGCGCTTCTCAGGTGGCGTTCAGCGGCTTTACCCTCGGTTTCTTAAGGTTAAAAAACATCGGAATCGGCATATATTTTGCAGATTCTTGAATCTCAACTTTAAACCCAAAGGAGCTTGCGCATGCCGGATAACTTGATGAACCGATTTCCCTGTACAATGAACAGCCTTGAAGCAATGAAAATACCCCTTGGTGCGACTGCGGAAATGCTCGATTACGGGATTCGATCCCTTTCTTTGGGATTCGATCTGAACAACAATTTCCAGAACATGGGCTTTGCGCTGGCCCGGCGATGGTGCTGCCTGTTGGACGCCAGCCTGTTGAAAGCTTTTAACCATATGGTGACACTCCAGCATCAGGCGCAGAAAAATTTTTCAGCCGTCTCCGAAAATCTTTTGCTAGACCCGCTCAAACACATGCGCCAGGAAAAACAGGGAGAATTGGAATTTATCAAACTGTTTACCGAACCGCTTCCGGTCCAGGACTGGTCGGAGGCCTACGACAAAACCCGCATCCTGCTTGACCTGCCAAGCTTAAGGCTTATTGACATTTCTAAAAACATCAAACACGCCCTCCACAATTACACAGTGGTATTTGCACCGCGTGCCGGGCATCATTCCAATATTGCCGAACGGGTAGCACTTTATTTGAGAGATCAGGGGCTCACCCGCATGGCGATTGTGGAGCAAAAATGCGCGGATGATATTCCCCTTTATGTGAATCAAAAGCGGCACAGGGAAAATTTCGCCAGCCAGATAGACCAGTACAAAAAAGTATTGGAGAATCTGATGCGTTGTACTGGATATCCGCCGCACCTGGTCGCCGTTTGCCAGCCCGGCCCCTTGTTGATAAGCACCCTGATCCTAAATCCCCAATTGGCAAAAACCTTCGGTTCGGCAGGATCCCCCATGCACACCGAAGCAGAAAAAGGCGTGTTAACCGATTTTGCCCGCTTGATGGGAGAAAATTATATCGACGAGCTGATGCGCTTTTGCGGTCACACCACAGCATCCAGTCGCCGGGGCCGCGGAAGGAAAAGTTTTGACGGAGCACTGCAGATTTTGGGATTTTACTATTTGGGCATGGATCGGCATGTTCGAAACTACAAGCGCCTTTTGCTGGATTTAAAACAGGGCAACACCGAATCCGCCCGACGCCAGATGGCATTCTACCGGTGGTACCATACGGTACATCACTTTCCGGCCGGTTTTATAAAGGATACCTATAAAAAAATATTTGTTAAAAATGAACTGATTCGGGGAAAGCTTTCCGTCGGCAACAAGATCATCGGCATTAAAGATTACCCCGGCCATGTCCCCATCTGGGCCATCGGGGGCAACCAGGATAACATCGCGCCCCCGCTTCAGGCAACCGGCCACTTGGAATTAATCGACTCTGTCCCAGAGGGCGACAAGCTAAATTCAATCTGCGAAGGCGGCCACATGGGGCTGTTTCGATCAGAGAAAATTCTCAAGACCTATTATTCCAAAATAGCAAGGTTTATATTGGATCGAAGCGATCAGGTAAGACCGGTCTAAAGCGGATGCGATGATTGGCAATCAGGCGGTTGATTAGGCAAAATTTGCCGAGCGGCGATGCAATTATTTATTCCTCATGCTCTTTTTTTCCGGTTTTTTTCCCTTTGGATAATTCTTCAAATACGGCCTGAAAGGGGTTTGCTTTCATCATGCTTTTCTGGGCCACCTCGGAGAAACCCATTCCCATGTCCAGCCATTTTTTAAACTGATCATCCATCGTACTTTTATAGGCCAGATAGCTCTTTACGGCTTGCTGCAAATAATTTTCAAAAAAATCCACCAGCACGTTGTCACCATACCGAATGATCATGTAAAGGAAGGGCACCGGCAGCAATACGTTTTTGTTTTTGGCCTCCTCCAATACGATCTGAGTCAGGATAAAGGCGGTAACATCCGCTTTGGTTTTGGCATCGATGATCTCCACCTGCTGACCGTTGCGGATACGCTCGGCAACTTCATTAAGGGTCACATACCGGCTCTTTTCGGTATCGTACAGTCGACGGTTGGCATATTTTTTCAGCAGAATTTTTTCGGCCATTGTTATTTTCCATTCATTGTTATGTTGCAACAATATTTATGGTTGGCATAGATCACATTCTGAAACGATTATGGAAAAATATTTTTTTATATAATAATTTCTATACTATATACCACAATCTAATATTTTTTTAAATAAAAAAAAGTATAAAATATTTTGTGCATTGCACAAAAAATAGTTGACAGATGAAATCCGGGCCCTTATAATACGATCAAAAAATATACTTCTAAAATAGGAGGAAACCTTAACATGGACTCAAGTTGGATTGCAAAGCAAATGATTGATTTTCAAAAAACAACCTTTGACAACATGTACAATTCCATGGTTATGCTTCAAGATCACACGGAAAAATGTACTAACACGCTGTTTGAGCAGGCCACCTGGATTCCGGAGGAAAGCAGCCGGGTTGTCGCCCAGTGGACTGAGATCTTTAAAAATGGTCGCCATGATTTTAAACTGGCAATGGATGATTTCTTCACCAAATGTGACGATTTATTGACAGCCACAAAAAAAGTTGGCTCGCAAATATCATAACAACCCCATAAAAAGGAGGCTACCATGATGGACCAAAAACAAATCGCAAGGCAGATGATTCAGTTTAACAAAACCGCTTTTGACAACAGCTTTAACGCCATGAGCATGGTGTACGAACAGAATGAAAAAATGGTCGGCACCTTCCTGCAGCAGGCGACCTGGATCCCCGAAGAGGGTCGCAAAGCCATTGAAAACTGGATGCAGTCCTATAAAAAAGGCTGTGAGGATTTCAAAAAACTGGCGGACGAAAATTACCAGAAAGTAGAGGAGTTCTTCGCCAGCTCCGGAGACTAAGACGGTAAAACGTCAAAACCGACGCATACAAGGTTCATGGCCTTGCGGCCATGAACCTTACAGCAGATTTGGATAGGAGTCGCGCCTTATGAACGAACGCAAAGAACCTTCTGACCACGCATCATTTCTGACCCAAACCCTCGACAAAAACGTTTCCGCCGTCTATCAGCTCATCAACGCCACCCAGAGCTATCTCACCGGGCTTTCCAAATATGCCGGTGATTTCATGATTCCTTATCTGATA
>JASFEV010000104.1:0-13523 GCA_050124655.1 Desulfobacterales bacterium | reverse complement strand
GCGTGCGACGAAACATTCGTAGTTTGGTGTCTGGCAACATCAGCACTCTACTCTACTGGCTAATAATATTCTATTTTTTTAATCAGATCCTTTTTCAATGTATTGAATAGCTTTTTTCAACCTTGAAATAACCTTGTCCTTACCAATGATGGCGGCCACTTCAAAAATACCGGGGCTGGCGGTACGGCCGGTCAGGGCCACCCGCACGGGCTGGGCGATTTTGCCCAGCTTCAGTCCGGTCTGGTCCATGACGGCCTTAAACGCCGTTTCCAGATTTTCCTCGGAAAAAGCGTCCAGGCCTTCCAATTGTACCAACAGCAATTGCATGGCGTCGAGCACCGCTGGTTTTAGAAATTTCTTGGCAGCCTTTTCCTCATACTCGATGTCGTCCGCAAAATAAAACAAAGCGCTTTGTGCCATTTCATCCAGGGTTTTGCTGCGGGCATGCAGCGTTTCGATGACCTTGAGCAGAAGGTTGTTGCCCTCAACGGCTGTACCGTGGCGCTTTAGAAAAGGTTTAAGGGGTTCCACCAGTCCTTCAGCAGGTGTGGACCGAATATGGTCGGCGTTGAGTGCTAAAAGCTTTTCTGAATCAAAAACCCCGGCCGAGCGTCCGATGTGTTCCAGGTCAAAAACCTCGATCAGCTCCTGGCGCGTGAAAAATTCCTGGTCACCGTGCGACCAGCCCAGCCGGACCAGGTAGTTGAGCATGGCATCCGGCAGGTAGCCCATATCCCGGTAGGCCGATACCGATACGGCCCCGTGGCGCTTGCTGAAACGGCTTTTATCGGTTCCCAGCACCATAGGGACATGACCGTAAACCGGCAAGGGGTGATCCAGCGCTTTATAGACGAGGATTTGTTTGGGCGTATTCATGACGTGATCATCGCCCCGGATGACCGTGTTGACCTGCATGGTCATATCGTCAATGACCACCGCGAAATTATAAGTGGGAATGCCGTCGCTGCGGCACACGATAAAATCATCCAGCTCATCGTTCTGAAAGACGATGTTGCCTTTGATGACATCTTCGACCACGGTTGTTCCGCTTAGAGGTGCTTTTAGCCGTATGACCGCATCCGGTGTTTTCGACAATCCTTTATCGCGACAGGTGCCGTCATATTTGGGTTTGCCGCCGGTGGCCATGGCCTTTTCGCGCATGGCCGTAATCTCATCGGGTGAGCAGGTGCAATAATAAGCATGACCGGAATCGACCAGGCGTTCCAAATATTGATGATAAATATCGAGTCGTTTGGTCTGATAATAGGGTCCCTTGTCCCAGTCGATACCCAGCCACTCAAGGGCTTCAAAAATAGCATCGATGGCTTGCTGGGTGGAGCGTTCGGTATCCGTGTCTTCGATACGTAAAACAAATTTTCCTTTCATGCGACGGGCGTACAGCCAGTTAAAAATTGCCGTACGCGCATTGCCGACATGCAGGAAGCCGGTGGGGCTGGGGGGAAAGCGAGTTACGATCAGGTCATTTTTCGTTTCCATCTGCATTTTAGCATTCACCTTTGTTTGGGCATTTTGGGGTGTTAAGTGAGTAAATATTTAAGTAAAGTATTCTGTCAATATTTATATAAAAAATCTTTAACTATTTAAAATCTATATTTTTATTACAAACAAGGCCGAGCCTGCTAACCAATTCCTAACATAATCGTTTGACAAGTAAACCAAGGCAGCCTAAAATTCCTGTTGTCAGGATCCAATATCTTACCACGAGTGGTCATCGATTCGAATTTTGGGTTGTAATGCCGCTGGGGCGAATCCGTATTGTCACATAAATCTAATGATATTATAAACTTAAAACGATTGTAAGATCATTTTTTCAGCGGTGCATTTCAATATCACAGAAGGATGGCAAGTACAAGAGAACAAATTGCAAAATTATGACGAAAACACTTGACAATCCGTTACATATAAATTACTAGATGCCCACCTTTAAAACCAAGTCGAATAAATTAATATAATAATAAATTTCAAATAATTAGGAGATTGCTCATGGCGGTACCCAAACGCAAGAAATCAAAGTCAAAGCGCGATAAGCGCCGAACCCACCAGAAACTTGCCGCACCCAATTTGTCATCCTGTCCGGAATGCGGTGAAGCCACACAACCTCATCATGCCTGCCCCAATTGCGGATATTACAAGGGCCGCAAGGTTGTCGAAACCGAAGAAGACTAATCTATTATTCATTCGCCAACCGTTTTCATTTTCAAAAGGACAAAATTTAATGACTTCAGATAAGACAGCAGACAACAGCAATTTATACGGGCTGGACCAGGAATCCAGGCAGATGGTTCTGGAAACGGTCGGGCAGCTTAAAAAGCGGCTTTTAACACCGGAGAAAATTGCTGAATTCGATCGTGATGAGATTTTTCCCGAAGACACCATTCGTGAAATGCTGGGCCCGGAAATTGGACTGCAGCTGTTAATGATTCCCGAAGAATATGGCGGTCTGGGGGGCGGAGCCCGCGACAGCTGTGCGATCACCAGAGAAATGGCCAAAATATGCCTGGGGATTACCACGGCTTTCTTTGCCATTCAGCTGGGGGCAGATCCCATCATCGTGGGCGGTACCAAAGAGCAAAAACAAAAATGGCTCGGCAAAATTGCTGCCGGAGAGGCCCTGGTGGCATATGCGGTCACCGAACCCGATGCCGGCAGTAATGTGGCTTCCATCAAAACCAAAGCCGAACCGGTAACCGATGAAAGCGACAGCATCATTGGATATAAGATAAACGGCACCAAACAGTTTATTTCCACCGGTGGCTACGCGGAATTTATCACCCTGCTGGCCAATACCCCCGAAGGCGCGACCTTTTTCATCGTTGAAAAAGACACCGAGGGCTATGAGCGGGGCAAGGGTGAAGAAAAACATGGTATACGCGCTTCGAACACATCGCCGTTGACTTTTGCCGATGCGTTTGTGCCGGTGGAAAATGTCATTGGCGGCGTGACCGGACAGGGACTCAAGCAGGCCAGCAAGGTATTTGGCTATACCCGTCTGATGGTCGCCTCGATGGCGCTTGGCGGCGGGGAAGCTGCCCTGGATATTGTTGTGCCCTATGCCCAGGAACGCATCCAATTTAAAACCCCGCTTTCAGAAAAGCAGGGCTACACGCATAAACTGGTGGTGCCGCATGCCGTTCGCCTGGCAGCAGCAGCGACCTATATCGATGAGGTGGCCACTCGCTTGGATGCCGGCGACCAGGGTCTCGAAGTCGAGGGCTCCATTGCCAAATTGTTTGCCACCGAGGTGGCCAACAAAGCAGCCGATGATGCCATGCAGGCGCTGGGCGGATATGGCTATATCACTGAATACGGTGTTGAGAAAATCAAACGCGATGTCAAAATTACCTGCATTTATGAAGGCACCAGCGAAATCCAGCAGAACATTATCAGTACGTTTCGCTGGAAGACAACCCGTAAATCAAAAGGTGCTTTTTACGATGGCATCGCTGATGAAATGGATAAGCTCGAATCCCAATGCAGTAAGGCGGGCTGCCGCACCATTGCTCTGGCAGCCCGGGCGCTCAATAAAGCCATTTTCCTGGTCAATGACAATCGACTGACCCGTGAACAGACCATTATGTTTGCTCTGGCCGATATGATGCAGTATGTCGAAGTCGCTGCCAGCTTTGCGCGGCAGGCCGTGGTTTTGACCGAGGAAAATCATGCCCAAGCCGAAAAAACACGTGTTTTTTCACGTGTGTTTGCCAACGAAATTGCGCAGGTCACATCCAGCAATATTTTGAAAATTCTATACGGTTCCGGCGTTTTTGACGCTGATCAGTGTGCCGTCTTTTTATCAGAAATATCGCACGCCAAACTGGCAGAGAGCTATCAAAACATCATTGCCGACATGAACCGTGCCGCGGATATGATATTCAAGCGTTAACACCTAATTGAGCGTTTAGCGCTCAATAAGGTTTTGGAAGGAGGCTGAATTGCGATTCGACAACAAAGTGGTCATGGTAACCGGTGGGGCGGCTGGAATCGGACGGGTGACGGCTGAAAACTTTGCCAAAGAAGGCGCCAAGGTGGCGATCTGCGATGTCAACACCGAAGCTGGTGAAGCTGCCGTCAAAGAATTGGGCCCCGAAGCTTCTTTCGCACAGGTAGATGTTGCCAACAGCGCATCCGTGTCCGACTGGGTGGAAGCCGTGATGGACCAACACGGTCAGATAGACGTGCTGGTGAACAATGCGGGTATTACCCGCGACGGTTTGATTATGCGCATGAAAGAAGAAGACTGGGATGCGGTGATCAGCGTCAACCTGAAAAGTGCATTTAACTGTATCAAGGCGGTTTCTAAAATAATGGTTAAGCAGCGATCGGGCCGTATCATTAACCTGGCTTCGGTCGTGGGTGTCATGGGCAATCCCGGTCAGGCGAATTATGTGGCTTCAAAAGCCGGCATGATTGGCCTTACCAAAACAGTGGCCAAAGAACTCGGATCAAGGGGGATTACAGTCAACGCTGTTGCCCCGGGTTTCATCGAAACCGATATGACCGCTGTTCTATCCGAAAAAGCCCGGGAGGCAATGCTCAGTATCATCCCCTTGCAAAGAGCCGGTACAGCGCAGGATGTGGCCGAGGCGATTACCTTTTTAGCTTCCGATAGTGCGGCGTATATTACGGGGCAGGTATTGCACGTCACCGGCGGCATGTACATGTAAACTGGCTTTAAAACGGCCATCTTTTAACCGAATACAGCGTTACGGGAAGGAGAAAACCGCTAACGTACTCAATGTACGCGGCACGATTTTCTCCTCCCCGCGCCTTGTCTTCGGCTAAAACCTCGCCGTTTTAAAGCCAGTTACCCCATTATTTAGAGATCGATTCACATAAGCTAAAGCCAGTTACTCAATTATTTTGAGATCGCTTCAACTAGGGCAAAGCCAGCTACCTAAACATTTTGGATTAAACAAGCTTAAAGCTTTTACTGAAAACTATTGATGGCCGGGTTGACCGGGTAAGGAGGAAAATCAGATGTCTGTTGAGGAGAGAGTCAAAAAGATCATTGCTGAAAAACTGAGTGTTGAATTGGAAGAGGTTGTCCCAGAAGCGTCATTTGTAGATGACTTGGGAGCCGATTCACTTGATTTGGTGGAATTGATTATGTCAATGGAAGAAGAGTTTGACACCGACATCTCAGACGAGGATGCCGAACAAATTACGACCGTTCAGGATGCCATTGACTATGTCAACAAGCAGTAAGCAAAGATTTTCTTGTTTTCTGGTTTTTAACAGGCTTGCATCCACTGCAGTGCGGTTTGTTCTCCGGTAAGTATTGCGCCTCACCGGAATTGATTACGGAATCCAACAAACAGCCATTCCGCATGCCAAATCCACGGGCGAGCGGATTTTGACAGCGGCTGCTGTTCTGCGGTGCGGTCAGATCAAACCATAATCAAGAGACGGGCGATGGAATTCGTCCGATCAGTCCACAAAGGAGGTCCCTTGCAAAGGCGGGTAGTCATTACAGGAATGGGGTTGGTTACCCCTCTCGGAATCGGTGTCGAGGACAGCTGGTCGGCGCTTTGTGACGGAAAATCGGGTATCGCTGAGATCACCCGGTTTGACGCGTCAAACCATGTGACCCGAATCGCTGGCGAAGTCAAAGATTTTAACGCAGAGGATTTTATCCCCAAAAAAGAGGCCAAGCGAAATGAGCTGTTTATTTCATATGCTATGGCGGCAACGCGCATGGCATTCGAAGACTCCGGTTTGGTGATCGACAATACCAATGCGCATCGAATCGGGGTTGTTACCGGCTGCGGTCTGGGTGGTCTTGGGATTATGGAAGATACGATTCTGAATGTGGCCACTAAAGGTCCCAAACGGGTAAGCCCCTTTTTCATCCCCATGATGATCGGCAATATGGCGCCGGGCATGATTTCGATTCATTTTGGTGCCAAAGGCCCGAATTTATCCCACGCCACAGCCTGTGCTGCCGGTGCCCATGCAGTGGGCGATTCTTTTAAAATGATTCAATACGGTATGGCCGATGGTATGATCACCGGAGGCACCGAAGCGGTTGTATCCAAAACGGCGGTGGCCGGCTTCAACGCAATGAAAGCCTTATCGACGCGTAACGATGCGCCTGAGAAAGCCTCACGACCTTTTGATCGAGATCGCGATGGCTTTGTCATCGGTGAAGGTTGCGGTATATTGATACTGGAAGCTTTAGATCGTGCGCTGGAAAGGGGCGCCCCCATCTATGCTGAGATAACCGGTTTTGGGCTAACCGGCGATGGTTACCACATCACTTCACCCTGTCCGGATGGTGATGGTGCGGTGCGCTGTATGCAGGATGCATTAAATGACGCTGGTCTGGCCCCCGATCAGGTAAACTACATCAATGCCCACGGAACTTCCACCGAGCTTAACGATCTGTATGAAAGCCGGGCGGTAAAAGCCGTTTTCAAAGACCATGCGTATAAATTGGCAATTAGTTCCACCAAATCTATGACCGGACATTTGTTGGGTGGCGCCGGCGGGATTGAAACCGTGTTCAGCGCTTTGAGCGTCTATCACGATGTAATTCCACCAACCATCAACTATGAGAATCCGGCGGATGAATGCGACCTGGATTATGTGCCAAATACTGCACGCCAAAATACGGTTAATGTGGCCATGACCAATTCATTCGGTTTCGGTGGAACCAACGCTACCTTGATCTTGGAAAAATACACAGGTCAATAACCGCTGATGATCTCCGATTCGTGAGCGCAGAGATTCGCACTTATATACAACTCATGTGTGGTTAAATGGGACCCTTTCAGATGAATGGCAAGGCACTTTAAGCCTTGCCATTTTTTTTGCTTGCGGTATGCGGGTTAGACAGATATTATCCAATCCTAACTTTTTCCGGACACCCTGTGCCGGCGGGCGTATTGCCGTAGGTCTGGCCCATAATCTAGACAGGCGCATCGCAATGGTAAACTGCACTCGCATTAAACGTAACTGCTGCCGTTTTTTGACGGAATTTCAAACCCTTGCATTTGAAACGAATTGACGCTAAGAAGAAAGCTGAATACTATGGTAGCCGATGATTCTCGACCTTCCTGGGAAGATTACTTTATGGACATATCGATGCTGGTTGCACGACGTTCGACCTGCCTGCGACGAGCGGTTGGTGCGATCATCGTTAAGGATAAACGAATTCTTTCAACCGGTTATAATGGGGCGCCGACCGGAGTGCGTCACTGTGCCGAAGTGGGCTGTTTGCGTGAGCAATTAGGGATAGATTCCGGTAAAATGCATGAGCTCTGTCGCGGAATCCATGCGGAGCAAAATGCCATTATTCAGGCGGCTTACCATGGTGTCTCGCTAAAAGGCGCCAGTGTTTTTTGCACCAACTTGCCCTGTTCAATATGTGCGAAGATGATCATTAACGCTGGGATCAAAAAGATATATTACCGCTCGGGTTATGCGGATGAGCTGTCGCAGGACATGTTACAGGAAGCCAATGTAGAGCTGATTCACCTTGACACCAAACAGCAGGGGGAAGAACTATGAAATGCCCATATTGTGGTGAAATCGATAACAAAGTCATCGATTCGAGGCTGAGCAAAGATGCGAGTGTGATCCGCCGGCGCCGAGAATGCATTGTTTGCACCCGCCGGTTTACCACTTACGAGCATATTGAAGAAATTCCGATAATGATTATCAAAAAAGACGGCCGCCGCGAGGTGTTCAACCGGGATAAGGTCCGCGCCGGCCTCAAAAAGGCATGTCAAAAGCGGAACATCAGCATAAATGTGATCGAAGAATTTATTGATGATCTTGAACGTGATCTTCGAGAGACAGGTGAAAAAGAAATACCGGCATCCTTTCTCGGGGAAAAAATTATGACGATGCTGCACGATCTGGATGACGTCGCTTATGTGCGCTTTGCCTCCGTTTACCGGGAATTTAAGGACGTTAATGACTTTGTGTCCGAACTCAAAACCCTGCTCAGTAAACAGGAGACAAAAGACAGAGGAGAGGAGACAGAAAACAGAGGACAGAGTTCAGATGACCCGGCTTCGTTTTAACAAGCTTCGGTCTCCGCTTTTGAGAGCTTAGCCCCGACACAAAAGACAAATGGATCACGAATATTTTATGCGAATGGCCTTGAACCTTGCCAAGAAGGGGCAGGGCTACACCACACCGAATCCAATGGTTGGTGCAGTGATTGTTAAAGATGGTCACGTGGTCGGTCGCGGATATCATCGGGCAGTCGGACAGGCCCATGCGGAGGTCAATGCCATTGATGATGCTGGCAAAAAAGCCAAGGGCGCCTGGCTGTATGTCAATTTAGAGCCCTGTAATCACACCGGGCGGACGCCGCCTTGCACCCGTAAAATTCTTGACGCCGGCATTCGCCGGGTAATTATTGCAATGGCCGATCCGCATACCAAGGCCGGCGGTGGCGCTTCTTTTTTAAGGCAACACGGTATCGATGTTCAGGTCGGTGTCTGTGAAAAGCAGGCCGCCCGTCTCAACGAAGCCTTTGTTAAATATGTCAGCACAGGCCGTCCGTTTGTTACTATAAAATGTGCGGCTACCTTGGATGGGCGCATTGCCACGCGCACCGGTGATTCAAAGTGGGTAACCGGAGAGAAGGCACGCCAATATGTGCACCGGCTGCGCCACGCAGTTGATGCCATTATGGTAGGAATTGGCACCATTCAGGCCGATAACCCGAGTCTGACCACGCGTTTAGGGACCCAAAAAGGTGTCGATCCGGTTCGAATCGTTCTTGATACGCATCTGTCCATATCTCCCGATGCCAGAATATTGGCACTTGATTCTGATTCTGACACCATTCTGATTGCCGGAATAGGGGCAGCCAAAGCAAAAAGAAAGAACTTTCAACAAAAACGGGTGCGTGTCATCGAACAGCCGGTTAAAAGAGGTCAAATCGATTTGAAATCGCTGATGGATCGACTGGGCTCGGAGGGTATCACCAGCCTCCTGATTGAAGGCGGCAGTCGCGTTCTGGCTTCGGCATTGAGCAGCGGGATAGTCGATAAAGCCTTATTTTTTTATGCACCTAAAATTTTAGGCGGCGATGACGGCATACCCATTTGTTGTGGAGCGGGGCCGGCATCGATGAAAGACAGCATTCAACTCAAACATATTCGCGTTCAGCGTTTTGCCGAAGATGTGATGATTGAGGGGTATATTCGGTAGTTGCGCGTGGTCAGTTGTCAGTTGTAAGTTGCAGGATAGTTATTATATTGGTATTGTTGCCATGATTGAATCGGTTGTATTTTAAACGATTTAATCACAGAACTGATGAGTTACGAACAACCCGCAAAAAGCAACGGGCAAACATATGTTTACCGGAATCATCGAAGGTCTGGGGACCATCAGCGGATTACGACCTGCCGGGCAGGGGAAGCGCCTTTCAGTTGAGGCGGATTTTACCCTTGATCAAACCAAAATTGGTGACAGTATTGCGGTCAACGGCGCTTGTTTGACGGTGATCAACATTGGCGCGAAACAATTTGAAGTGGATCTATCCCCCGAGACCCTGGCAACCTCGACATTTGATCAAGCAAGACGAGGCGATCGCGTCAATTTAGAGCGCGCTTTACGGTTATCGGACCGCATTGACGGACACCTGGTTTCCGGGCATATAGATGGTACCGGCATGATTAAGTCCAAGGAAAAACAGGGAAATGCCATTATGGTCACATTTACTGTGCCGGAGGCGCTTACGCGCTACATGATTCACAAAGGCTCGGTTGCTGTAGATGGCGTCAGTTTGACCATTAACGCTTGCGATACCAACAGTTTTGCGGTCAGCATTATCCCGTATACGGCTGACATAACCACCGTCGGATTGAAACAAAAGGGAGACGCGGTTAATATCGAAACCGATATGATCGGCAAATTCGTCGAGCAATTTACGCGGGGCAAAGCCACCCGGGACCCTAAAGAAACAAGTGCGTCTTCCGTCATTGATAAAGAATTTTTAGCAAAATCAGGATATTTATAGGATTTTATTGGAGTGATGGAGTATTGGAGTATTGGAGTAATGATAAGGCGCTGGCAGTTCTTTTACAACACTCCATCACTCCAGTGCTCCATGATAGTGCTAATTGAGAACTTAAAACAACTTCGAATTTACCACCTTTAAGGTGGCAGCATGCCCAAATAAATTTAGGAGATGAGTAACCCATGCCACATTTGACAATAGAAGAGGCCATTCAACATATCAGCGATGGCAAGATGGTCATCCTGGTGGATGATGAAGATCGCGAAAATGAGGGCGATCTTTGTATGGCAGCCGAAAAGGTCACACCGGACGCCATCAATTTTATGGCCAAGTATGGACGGGGGCTTATTTGTCTGTCGATGACCCCTGAAAAGATTGATACGCTTGATTTGCCGCCAATGGTTGACAACAACCAGTCTCCATTTGGAACCGGTTTTACCGTTTCGATCGAAGCCCGTTGCGGTGTAAGCACCGGTATCTCGGCCCATGACCGATCGACCACTATTTTAACGGCCGTTGCCGATGATTGCCAACCACAGGATTTGGTGCGACCGGGTCATATATTTCCGCTCAGAGCAAAAGCCGGTGGTGTGATTGTGCGGGCTGGACAAACGGAAGGCTCGGTTGATCTAGCCCGCCTGGCCGGCTTGACCCCCGCCGGCGTGATTTGTGAAGTTATGGACGAAGACGGGACAATGGCCCGTATGCCGACGCTGGAAAAATTCAGCGAAGAACATGGCGTCGGCATTTGTACCATTGAAGATTTGATTGAATATCGAATGCGAACCGAATCCTTTGTGAAACGATCGGCAGAAACGGCCATTCCCACTTCGGTGGCCGGGGAATTCAAGGCCATCGTGTATGAAAATGACGTGGATAACCTTTTACACATCGCGATGGTTAAAGGCGAGATTGATTCGAAAAAACCGGTTCTGGTACGAGTGCACTCCGAGTGTCTGACCGGCGATATTTTCGGCTCCATGCGATGCGATTGCGGACCTCAGCTGCACCGGGCCATGAAGATGATTGAAGAAGAAAAATGCGGTGTATTGCTGTATATCCGGCAAGAGGGTCGTGGAATTGGACTGGTAAATAAGCTGCGGGCCTATGCGCTTCAGGATCAGGGGCTGGATACAGTGGAAGCCAACGAAAAACTGGGTTTTAAACCGGACATGCGCAACTACGGCATCGGCGCGCAGATATTAGTCGATCTGGGTGTGCGCCAGATGAGGCTTATGACCAACAATCCTAAAAAAATGGTGGGATTGGACGGTTATGGATTAAAAATAATCGAGCAGGTACCGATCGAAGTTCCAGCGAATCAACACAATAAATGTTACCTGGAATGTAAAAAGCTAAAAATGGGGCATCTTTTGAATGTGGATGTCACTCCGTAGCGGCCTGCTTTTTCTGCGAAAAATGTTTCGAAAGGCGTGTTTTTTATTTTAGCTCAGGAAAGTTCTATGCTCGGTTCTGGCCGCTGGCTGCTGGTCACTGGCTGCTGGCCAGAAGCGAGAAGCAAGAAGCCGGGGATCTGAAGCCTATAACCCAAAATATAGCCGCGAAATTCTATTGATTACATGACACAACAATAGCATACATTGAAAGGAGCTTTTATGGCAAAGACTCTTGAAGCTCACTTAAATGCCGAGGGTAAAAAATTTGCCCTCGTTGTCAGTCGGTTCAATGATTTTATCACTGATAAACTCCTGAGTGGTGCCTTGGATGCGCTGATACGGTCTGGCGCCAAAGACAGTGATATCCAGATTGTCAAGGTTCCCGGTGCATTTGAAATTCCGTTGGTCGCCAAGACAATGGCAACCCGCAAAAAGGTGAACGCCATCATCTGCCTGGGCGCGGTGATCAGGGGGGCAACCCCCCATTTTGATTATGTCAGCGCTGAAGTGTCTAAGGGCATTGCCCAGGTCAGCCTTGAGTCTGGCGTGCCGATTATTTTTGGTGTCGTCACCACCGATACCATCGAGCAGGCCATCGAGCGCGCCGGTACCAAAGCCGGCAACAAGGGGTGGAGCGCAGCCATGGCAGCCGTGGAAATGGCCAATCTGCTTGAGGTTGTGGGATAAGTTGCGTTATGGGGACCCGTCGCCGAGCTCGAGAGCTGGCCATGCAGGCGCTATTTTATATGGATACCCAGCAAAACGGCTCCCCGCCGATGCTGGAACGTTTCTGTGAGAATTTTACCCTGCCCCAAAAGGTCCGGCCGTTTTTTCTACAACTGGTAAACGGTGTCCTGGCGGCCCAACCACAGATTGATACCCTCATAGAGCGATATTCCAAAAACTGGAAAGTGCAACGGATGTCCTGTGTGGACCGCAATGTCCTGCGCGTCGCTATTTTTGAAATGCTGTTTTGCCCTGACATACCACCAAAGGTATCCATCAACGAAGCTATTGATGTTGCCAAAAAATTCGGAACTGAGGAATCCGGGGCGTTTATCAACGGAATTGTCGACCGCATCCGCATTGCTATCGATAAAGGAGAAATAGAGTCAGACAAGACAATCGAAACGGCGAACAATTCCTCAAAAAAATAAATGCACTTCTGTCAACAGTGTGTTGAACGACTAAAACAGATTAGATTCTCGGTCAGAAATTCAATCCGCAATCCGAAATCAATCGACATTGGAGGCTGATGCGATGATCATCAAAACGTTACCTGTCGGACCCATCATGGCAAATTGTTTTATTGTTGGCTGCGAAGAAACATTGCAGGCAGCCATTATCGACCCGGGCGATGAGGCCGAAAGAATTCTGCAGGCCGTAGCTGAGTCGAATTTAAACGTCACCCATATCATTAATACCCATGGTCATTTTGACCATGTTAGTGCCAACAAACGCATTCATGCAGCCACCCAAGCGCCGATCTTAATTCATGCCTTGGATGCGCCGATGCTGGCAAAAATAGCAGCCAGTGCTGCCAACTGGGGCCTTTCCGCTGAAGACTCACCGCCCCCCAATCGCAACATAGATGATGGTGATACGATTAACGTCGGCAACATCACCCTGAACGTGATCCACACACCCGGACATACGCCCGGCGGTATTTCTCTTTTTGCGGATGGCCACGTTTTTGTGGGGGACACGTTGTTTGCAGGCTCAATCGGGCGGACCGATTTTCCGGGCGGAAGTTTTGAAACTCTAAAATCCAGTATTCAAGACAAATTGTTTTCTTTGCCCGAAAATGTGCGCGTCTATACCGGGCACGGACCGGAAACCACCATCGGTCATGAAAAACAAACCAATCCGTTTGTGGGTGTCAATGCGATGTATTAGCTCAACGCTTCGCTGTTGGCCGGTTAGCCTGTTTGCCGGTTGAGCCGGTTTTTCACCGTTGGGTTTATTTACGGATTCAACGGGTAACGGGCGCAACGGGCTAACGGGCAAACCTTGGATTACGCTTTGGTGGTTTTGTACTCAAATCCCTGGCGCTGCAACACATCGTAATAAATCATAATTTGCTTAATGTAGCGCACCGGTTCGGTGCCGCGGCAAAATCCGTACTT
>JASFEV010000103.1:0-13558 GCA_050124655.1 Desulfobacterales bacterium | reverse complement strand
ATCTTCTTTTCGCTGGCTTAAAGACGGCATTTTAAAAGAAATGACATTTAGGCGGTAAAACAAATCTTCCCGAAAAGCGCCGGATTTGATGGCCGCTTCCAGATCTCGATTGGTGGCCGCGATGACTCTGAAATCAGCCTCAATGGGCTGAGTGCCCCCCACGCGGTAAAATACGCGATCTTCCAATACCCGCAGCAGGTCGATTTGCATCCGCATGCTGATTTCTCCGATTTCGTCCAAAAACAGGGTGCCACCATGGGCCAGCTCCAGCCGGCCTTTTTTGGTCTCTTTGGCATCGGTGAAGGCGCCTTTTTGATGCCCGAACAATTCACTTTCCATCAAATGTTCCGGGACGGCGCCGCAATTGACCGTCACAAAAGGGCCGTTGCGGCGGGAGCTGTTGGTATGAATGGCTTTGGCCGCCAGACCCTTTCCGGTGCCGGTCTCGCCGGTGATGAGGACGGTTGAGCCCATGGGCGCCACGTCGCAAATGAGATCAAAAATCTTCTGCATGGGTTCGGATTGGCCGATCATGCTTTCAAAGCGGGTGCGATCCTTGTATTGCTCTTTGAGATAGATATTTTCACGCGCCTGCTCCTGGTGTTGGATGATCTTTTCGATCAGCACACCCAGTTCGTTGGGGTCAAATGGTTTGAGCATATAGTCAAAGGCACCGTCTTTCATGGCCTCAATTGCCGAAGGGATGGAACCATAGGCGGTGATCATAACGACTTCGGAATCCGGGTCGGTTTCCTTGACTCTGCGCAACACATCCAGACCGCTGATGCCTTCCATTTTGATATCTACCAGCAAAATGTCAAAATGGGTTTCTTTGATTTTATCGAGGGCTTCTTCCCCGCTGGCGGCGGACTGGACAGCATGGCCGTCGCGTTCCAGCCAGCCCGCCAGAGATTCGCGCATAATCAATTCATCATCGACAATCAGGATCTTAACGTTGCTCACTGAGACCTCCCTGCGCTTCAAGTTTTACCTCGACCGGCTTTAATGGCAATTTGACATTAAAATGGGTGCCTTCACCGGCATGTGATTCCACGTAAATGGAGCCGCCGTGTTCCTGTATAATTCCGTAGGCCACCGACAAACCCAGTCCCACGCCCTTGCCCTTTTTTTTGGTGGTATAAAAGGGCTCAAACAGTTTTGATAAATCTTTTTCCGGAACGCCGACACCCGTGTCTTTAAAATCGACCAGTAATTTGTCCTCGCGCAGCGAGTGCTGGGTTTCAATCAACAATCGCCCGCCCCCTTTGGATTCCATGGCCTCGGCGGCATTAGACACCAGATTCATGAACACTTGCTGGAGCTGATCTTCAGAGCCGATCATATCCGGCAGGTCCGGATCGAGACGGGTTTCCACTTTGACGCTGCTGATTTTGAGCAAGTTTGCGTTTAAAAACAATGTCTTTTCGATCAGCCGGTTGAGATTGACGCTTTTGAGCTCCAATTTGGACTGGCGTGCGAAGGCCAGAAGGTTGGACACGATCCGGCTGGTGCGCCGTGTTTCGGTTTCCATTAAGGTCAAATATTGGTTGAACTGATCAATTTGTGCGGTGTTGATGGTATCTTCCTCAACAATGCGTTTCATCAACATGATCAAATTGAGAATACCGGCAATGGGGTTGTTGATTTCATGAACCACTGAGGCCGACAGTTTGCCCAAAGAGGCCATTTTGTCCTGGTGGATCAGCTTTTTGTGGGTTTCCTTGAGTTGCTGGGTGCGCTCATCAACCATTTGCTCCAAACGGCGGGTGATTTCCTCCTCTTCTCTTTTCTGTTGCGTGATATCGCGACTGATGTGAACGAACTTGGTGATCTTGCCGTCTTTTTCCCAGATGGGATAGACGCTGACTTCGTAATATCGGATTTGACCGTTGGGCAAAATGCGTCTGCGAATGCGATGAACATAGCCTTTGTTGCGCACCACCTCCTGCAACGGGCAATGTTTTTTATCGTCATTGCAGGGGTGATCTAATTTATACCACACCTGGTGGCATTTTTTTCCAATGACCTCCTCCGGGGTATAGCCCATTTTGTTTAAAAATGAAGAGTTGGCCTCCACGACTTCCATCTGCGGCGAAATCACCAGAATAAAATCTTCAATGCCATCAAGGATGGTCTGCATTTCCTTGGTGCGTTCACGTAATTTTTGTTCTTCCTGGCCGATGGCCTTCCAGAACATGCGAAACACCTGGTAGGCCAGGATTCGGATTCGGGAGGGCCGGGTAAGCAGGATATTATCAAAAACTTCAGGTTCTGGCGTCAGGATAATGATCAGGTGGATGCTGTAACGTCGATCATAAAGCTGCCGGTAGTCGTCAAATGTCAGCAGGCCCAATTGGCTGGCGAGTTTTCGTCCCGGGCTTTCAGGGTCCGGGTCGGCCACCGCCAATATAGGGGCCACCATCTCGGCCTGTTCATATACGGCGGTTGTTTTTTCAAGGATCTCTTTGCACAAGTCACCACCGCCGACCAGACCGATATTGATGATTGAAGGCTCTTTTCGTGACATTGGGGTCATTTCCATCAGTTGGATCAAAACTTAAAAAAATAAACAGGTTGCAATGTCTGTCAGTGAAGTCGGTGGCCTGTTTGCGTGTGGGTCAAAACGTATCATGCACTATTATCTGTTTCAAGCGCATTTTTAATGCGCAAACGCCTCAGGACACTTTTACACGCGGGACTTCAGCGGGTGGACGGCCTGTAAATATCGGTTGACAAATTAAATGAAAACAAGTAAATTCGCCTCTTCGCGCTTTTTTGGCGTTAGAGTTGACAGAGCCCGGAAGGACCCAAGTACGTATTTTTAAGTTTTAATGAATGTGAACACGGATCATCTATTTCAGATCGTAAATCTAATTCAAATTCTGCGTAAGGAGTAAGACGGCATGACGGATAAAGTCCAAGGATCTGTAATGGTTGTTGGCGGTGGAATTGCCGGGATGCAGGCCTCGTTGGATCTGGCCAATTCCGGCTACCTGGTTCATTTGGTTGAGCAATCATCTGCCATCGGCGGGTTGATGGCTCAACTGGACAAGACCTTTCCCACCAACGACTGCGCGATGTGAATTATTTCTCCCAAACTGGTCGAGGTCGGCCGGCATCTAAACATCGAGCTTTTAACAAACAGTGAACTTTTAGATCTTGAAGGCGATCCCGGTAATTTCAAGGCCCGGGTACGTCAAAATCCCCGCTATATTGATCTTGACAAGTGTACCAGCTGTGGTGAGTGCACCACGGTCTGTCCGGTGGATCTTCCGAGTGAATACGACGAAGGCTTGTGTACCAAGAAAGCCACCTTCAAACAATACGCCCAGGCCATTCCCGGCGCGTTTGCCATCCAGAAGGCCGACACGGCGCCCTGTCGCCTGGCCTGCCCCGGCGGGCTCAATGTGCAGGGCTACGTGCAGATGGTCAAAGAGGGCAAATATAAACAAGCCCTTGAGATCATTATGGAAGATCTGCCGTTGCCCGGTGTTTTAGGGCGTATCTGCCCCCACGGGTGCGAGGATGCCTGCCGGCGCTGCGAGGTCGAATCGCCAGTGGCCATTCGGGATTTAAAGCGCCTGGCGGCTGACAAATTTGATCCCCGGCAGGTGGAAATTAAATGTGAACCGCCGAAAAAGGAAAAAGTGGCCATCATCGGCTCCGGACCTGCCGGACTCTCCTGTGCCTATCATTTGGCGAAAAAAGGCATATTATCGACCATTTTTGAGTCCTTGCCGGAAGCGGGCGGGATGCTCAGAGTCGGTATCCCGGCCCACCGTCTGCCACGTGAAATTTTGGACCAGGAAATCGAAATCATTACCAACCTCGGAGTGGAGATCAAAACCAACACCGCCCTGGGCGACGATGTCTCCGTTGATGGCCTGCTCGAAGACGGCTACAAAGCGGTTTATCTGGCCATCGGCGCCCATCAGGGCATTGAATTGGGTGTTCCCGGCGAAAAGGCCAATGGTGTACGCCAGGGTGTCGAATTTCTGCGGGAAGCGAATCTGACCGGCAAGACCGATGTCGGCAAAAATGTGGCCATCATTGGCGGCGGCAATGTGGCCATTGATGTGGCCCGTTCGGCCGTGCGGCTGGGCGCCGAGACGGTCAATATTGTTTACCGGCGCACCCGCAATGAAATGCCGGCCTGGGAAGAAGAAATCCAGGCTGCTGAAGATGAAGGCGTTCAGATAACCTATCTGGCCGCCCCCCAGGAAGTGCTGACCCGGGATGGCCAGGTCGTCGGTCTACGCTGTATCCGGATGGAGCTCACCGAGCCCGACTCTTCAGGGCGCAAGCGGCCCGTTCCGATTCCCGGAAGCGAATATGAGATCGAAATCGACCAGCTGATTCCGGCCATCGGGCAACGCCCCGATTTATCCGCTCTGGAGGATATTACCGGATTGACCTACACGCGCTGGGGGACGACCGAAGTCGACGCGGTCACCTTTGCCACTGAGCGCGACGGGGTATTTGCCGGCGGTGATTTGCAGACCGGGCCCTGGGTGGCCATCGGTGCCATCGGTGCCGGCAAAGAAGCAGCTGAATCGATTCTGCGTTACATCGAAGGGCATGATATGGCGGAAGGCCGCGAGCCGGTTGTCAACGAGAATCCGGTTTATCGGCCCATTCCGGAAGATGAGCCCGTAATGGAGCGGGCCAAGATGCCCGAGCTTCCGGTCAGCAAGCGCCAGGGCAACTTCAATGAAGTCGAACTGGGGTACACCGAAGAAGAAGGCCGGGCTGAGGCGGCCCGTTGTTTGAATTGCGGCTATTGCTGCGAGTGTTATCAATGTGTGGATGCCTGCCTGGCCCATGCTGTTGATCACAGCCAGCAGGCCGAAATAAAAGAAATCGACGTCGGCTCGGTCATCCTGACGGCCGGCTGCCAGCCCTATGACCCCGCCCACCTGGAAAACGTTTATCACTACAAAACCAGCCCCAATGTGCTGACCAGTCTGGAGTTCGAGCGCATTCTGGCCGCCTCGGGGCCCACCATGGGACATCTGCAGCGTCCCTCGGACGGCAAAGATCCCAAAAAAATTGCCTGGCTGCAATGTGTCGGTTCCAGAGACAGCAACCAGTGCGGCAACAGCTACTGCTCGTCGGTTTGCTGCATGTATGCGATCAAGGATTCCATGATTGCCAAAGAGCATTCGGAAGAGGAGCTGGATTGTGTCGTGTTCAATATGGATATCCGGACCTTTGGCAAAGACTACGAAAAATATTACAATCGCGCCAAAGATGCTGGCATCCGTTTTGTTAAATCAAAGGTTCATTCGATCGATGAAATCAGCGATACCGGCAATTTGAGCGTACGCTATATGGATGATGCCGGTCAATTGCAGGAAGAGGATTTTGACATGGTCGTGCTGTCCGTGGGTTTGCAGGTGCCGGAGTCAACGGTTCAGCTGGCCGAGCGCCTGGGGGTCGAATTGGATGATTCACGCTTTGCAGTGACGCATCCGTTCACGCCTGTCCAGACCTCGCGGCCGGGCGTTTATGCCTGCGGCGCATTTCAGGAGCCCAAAGATATTCCCAGCTCGGTGACCGAAGCCAGCGCGGCGGCCTGTGTTGCCGGCGCCAGCTTGAACTCAGCGCGCAACACCCTGACCCGCAGCGTTGAAATCCCGGAAGAAATCGACGTCAGTGATGAAGAAGCCCGTGTGGGGGTCTTTGTCTGTAACTGCGGCATAAATATCTCCAGCGTGGTGGATGTCAAAGATGTGACCGAGTATGCCAAAACCCTACCCAATGTGGTCCATGCCCAGGAGAATCTGTTTACCTGCTCTGAGGATTCCCTGGTTCAGATGAAAGAGGTCATCAAAGAGCACAAGCTCAACCGGGTGGTGGTGGCGGCCTGCACCCCCAAAACCCACGAGCCTATTTTCCAGGATACCATGGAATCCTGCGGGCTCAACAAATACCTGTTTGAAATGGCCAATATCCGCAACCAGGATTCCTGGGTGCACTCTGAAGCTGCGGAAACCGCCACTGAAAAAGCCAGCGACCTGGTACGAATGTCCGTGGCGCGGGCAACGACACTGCACCCGTTGCAGGAAAAGAAAATCCCGGTGATCCAGAAAGGCCTGGTGATCGGCGGCGGTATTTCCGGCCTGAATGCCGCTCTGGGTCTGGCCGAGCAGGGCTATGAAGTGTTCCTGATTGAAAAAGAGGCCGAGCTGGGCGGACTGGCCAATCGATTAACGGCCACCATTGAGGGCGCTGATATCGGAAAATATCTTGGCGACCTGATTTCCCGTGTGACCGCCCATGAGAAGATAGAGGTGATCACCCATGCGCTGGTGGTGGGTTATTCGGGCTTCAAAGGCAACTTTACCACCGAAATAATGGTGGGGCCGGATATGGAGCAGCGCAAAATAGAACACGGAGTGGTTATTCTGGCTACCGGGGCCCACGAATACAAGCCTAAAGAATACCTGTACGGGGATGATCCGCGAGTGATGACCCAGCTCGAGCTGGCCGATCGGATGAAAAAAGGCGAACTCGATGAGCCCCAGCAGGTGGTCATGGTTCAGTGCATTGGATCGCGCAACGAGGAAAATCCCAACTGCTCAAGGGTTTGTTGTCAGACAGCCATAAAAAATGCATTGCACATCAAGGAAAAATATCAGGATGCCGAGGTATTTGTTCTTTACCGCGATATCCGCACCTACGGACTTCTGGAAGACTATTATACCGAAGCCCGGCGCCAGGGAGTCTTCTTTTTCCGGTTTGATCCCGAAGACCCACCGGTGGCCGAGGCCGCCCAAGACGGCATCGAGGTAACCTTTACCGACCACGTGCTCAATCGCAAGCTGAGCGTCAGCACGGATTTACTGGTTCTTAGTGCCGGCATGGAAGCCGAAGATACCGAGGAGCTGTCTACAATTGTCAAACTAGCGCGCACACCGGAAGGCTATTTCATGGAAGCGCATGTGAAATTAAGGCCGGTGGATATGGCGACTGAAGGGATTTTTGTGTGCGGCACAGCCCACAGTCCCAAGCTGATTTCGGAAAGCATCGCCCAGGCCTATGCAGCCGCCTCGCGGGCGGTGACATTTCTGGCCCAGGATCATTTAACCCTGTCGGCAGTCACCGCACAGGTAGAGCCCGAGAAGTGCGCCTCCTGTTTGATCTGTGTGCGCTCCTGTCCGTATGATGTGCCCAAAATCAATGCCGACGGTGTCAGTGAAATCGATGAGGCCCTCTGTCATGGTTGCGGCATCTGTACTGCGGAATGCCCGGCCAAGGCCATTCAGCTGAACTGGTACGAAGACGATCAGATCATCTGCAAAGTGGATGCTCTGTTGGAAGGCGTCTTATAGAATGCGGAATGGGGAATGCGGAATATGAAATACGCACGCAAAGCCGCTAAGCCCGCAAAGAATTATTATTTATGTAAGAAAACTTGGCGCCTTTACGTGAGGCCCAAACTTAGGCATTTTAGATCATTTTAGGCATTCACATATAGAGAGAGGAAACCATGAGCAAAGATTTTGACCCGATTATCATTGCCTTTTGCTGCAATTTCTGAGGCTACACGGCCGCGGACCTGGCAGGTTCGATGCGATTGCAATACCCGACCAATCTAAGGATCGTTCGGGTGCCCTGCACCGGAAAAGTCGATGTGATTCATATCATGCGGGCTTTTGAAAAAGGTGCCGACGGCGTTGCCGTCGTCGGCTGTCTCGAAGGAGAATGCCATTTTAATGCCGGCAACCTGATGGCCCGCAGAAGAGTGGAGCAGGCTCAGAAAATACTGGAGACGGTCGGCATCGGCGGTGAACGGGCCCAGATGTATAATCTGTCGTCCAGTGAAGGCCCACTGTTTGCGAAGTATGCCACCGAAATGACCGAAAAAATAAAAGCATTAGGCCCCAACCCGATTCGGGATGCTAAAAACAAGGCGGCCTGAAGCAATACAAATTGCCGGCCGATCCGTTTACCGGCGAACGGGCAAACGGGCCCACCGGCTTAACCAAATAATATGAGAGAGGTTATATTCCATGATTGTTGCGGACAAAAAACCAATTGAGGAAATCATCGAATACCTCAAAGATCACAAGAACATTCTGATCCTGGGCTGCAACGAGTGTGTTACCGTTTGCGAAGCCGGTGGTCAAAAAGAAGTCGGTGTTCTGGCTTCGGCCCTCAGGATGCATGCCAGCAAAGAAGGCAAAGAGGTCAAGATCGATGAATTGACCCTGGAGCGACAATGTGATCGCGAGTATCTGGATGAACTGCGGGATTCGATCGACCAGTATGATGCCGTGGTCTCCCTTGCTTGCGGCGTCGGCGTTCAATTCACTGCCGAGCAATATCACGACAAGCCGATCTATCCGGGGGTGAACACCAGCTTTTTGGGCGCCACCGAGGAGCGCGGTGTATGGACCGAGCGCTGCCAGGCGTGCGGACAGTGTGTCCTGGCCACAACCGGGGGCATCTGTCCGGTTGCGCGCTGTGCCAAGCGTTTGTTCAACGGCCCCTGTGGCGGATCGACCACCGGCCGCTGCGAGATCAACGCCGAAGTTGACTGCGCCTGGCAATTAATCGTCGATCGCCTCAAGGCCCTGGATAAACTGGATGAATACGAGAGGCTTTGTCCCATCAAGGACTGGTCGACGGACAGGGCCGGAGGGCCCCGAAAAGTGGTAAGGGAGGATGTGAAGCAATGACAACAAAGACACCAAGCAAACTGGAAAAGATTCTTAAAGAAGGGCACCTGGCCGTTACCTCCGAGTGCGGGCCGCCCCGCGGCAGCAATATCGACCACATTGTTCAAAAAGGCGAGTTGATCAAAGATCATGTCGATGCCATCAACATCACCGACAACCAGACGTCCATGACGCGTTTGTGCAGTCTGGCCGCCTGTATCCGCCTGAAATTGATGGGGCTGGAACCGGTGCTGCAAATGGTCACCCGCGATCGCAATCGCATTGCGCTGCAAAGTGACATTTTGGGTGCGGCTTCATTTGAAATCAATAACATTTTGTGTCTATCCGGCGACCATCAAAGCTTTGGTGATTGCCCCCAGGGCCAGAATGTACATGATATCGATTCGATCCAGCTGATTCAGGCCGTACGGCACATGCGTGACGAAGGCAAGTTTTTGGGCGGCGATGAGCTTGATGGCAAGCCTGAGATGTTTGTGGGCGCAGCCGCCAACCCATTTGCCGATCCGTTTGAGATCCGGGTGCCGCGCCTGGCCAAAAAAGTGGCTGCCGGCGTCGAATTCATCCAGACCCAGTGCATTTACAACCTGGACAAATTCGAAGAGTGGATGAAAGGCGTGCGCGACCGCGGACTGCACGAAAAATGCTATATCCTGGCCGGCCTGACCCCCATGAAGTCGGTAGGCATGGCCAAGTATATGCAAAAACGAGTTCCCGGCATGGATGTACCCGAAGAAGTGATCAAGCGCCTGCAAGGAGTTGAAAAAGGCAAGCAGGCCGATGAAGGCATCAAGATGTGCGTCGAATCCATCCAGCGCCTGAAAGAATGCGAAGGGGTTGCCGGATTCCATGTGATGGCTATCGAATGGGAAGAAAAAGTGCCTGAGATCGTGGAGGCTGCCGGTCTTTATCCCCGACCCAACGGCAACTAATCCCCGCCCTTAAGAAGATGAACTCAAACCCTGTCTTGATAATTATCAAGGCAGGGTTATTTATTAGAACCCATCGCAAAAATGCATCTAATCCGCCGCAGGCGGACCCTCGGACGTAATCTACTATTATTGAGATGGGTTATAGTTAGTTTAGATAGAGATGGGAGAAAATTATTATGAAAGCTAAACTGGGGATCATTTTTCTGATCGCTTTTTTTGCCAGCCCATTATCAGCGCAAGAATTAACTGGAACCCTTCAACAGATTAAAAAATCCGGCCACATCAGAATCGGTTACCGTGTGTCTGAACCCCCGATGTCTTTTTTGGATAAAGACGGCCATCCGAGTGGTTATTCTATTGATATCTGTAAAGATATCGTGGCAGAAGTTGAAAATAAAATAGGTACACAAGTAAAAATAGAATATATTCCGGTAACGGCTGACGGGCGATTCAAAACTCTGAACGATAATAAAATTGACATACTGTGTGGCTCAACGACTAAAACGCTTTCCCGAAGTGAGCTGGTTGACTTCACGCAACTGACATTTGTGACTGGCGCTTCGCTTATGACCTTGAAAGATAATAAGATGCTTGATGCCACCGGTTTTGATGGAGCGAAAATCGGCGTCGTCAAAGCCACAACAACCGCGGCCGCGTTAAAAAAACTCATTGAAGAAACAACGACGAATGCGGAAATTGTCCTATTTAATTCAGCAAAAGAAAGCATCGATGCGTTGCGGAATAAAAAGATCGATGCCTTTTCATCAGACCAGGTCGTACTTATTGGTCTCGCTTTAAAAGAGAATGACCCGATGAACTTTGCAATAAAGTCCGAGGTGTTTTCCTTTGAGCCCTTTGCACTTGCTTTAAGACGAAATGATGCAGATTTTCGGCTTGTTGCGGATAGGGTGATATCTGAACTTTACCGATCAAGAAAGATCCTTGAAATTTATGACAAATGGATTGGCAAGTATACCCAAAAAAGGCTGCCTATCTTCGATGCAATGATCAAACTTAATGCAACACCAGAGTGACAAGATCACAAGTAGAAACGATGCTTCCCAGTTATCTTATTATTATGGATTCCGAAAGAAAACCCGCACTATTTGATCCGTACTGAATATATACTCATTTCTTATTAGCGCCCCAAAGTAGCGTTATCTTCTTTGATCCTCCATTTGTGTATTTCATTAGTATACTGTAATTAAACAATATATAGTTTAATTCGAATTTTGACTTTGTGCTTGACAAGGCGGAATGTTTTCTGCTAAAAATGAATGAGTATTCATTCATTTTTCACTTTCTGAAAGGATCACAAGGTGAGAACACCAACCAACCGGATCGAAAAAAATAATAAATATCATCAAATTCTTGAAGCGGCGGTCAAGGTTTTTGCCAGACAGGGATTTCACCAGTCAACCGTTGCCCAGATTGCCAAAGAAGCCGGGGTGGCCGACGGCACCATCTATCTGTATTTTAAAAACAAAGACGACATCCTGGTGCAATTCTTCAGCGTCCGGGCCAAACAGGTATTTGAATCCTTCCGGGAAGCGGTGGATGCTGCTGAGAACAGTACCGATAAATTGCGCAATCTGGTGCGTTGTCATCTGGCCGAGTTCCAGCGCGATAAAGATGGGGCCGTGGTCTACCAGGTGGAAACCCATCAAAACAGCCGCCTGGCTGAGGCCCAGATTCGCGAAATGTCTAAAATGTATCGGGATCTGATATCAGAGATCATTGAGCAGGGTCAGCAGGAAGGCGCCATTCGCAAAGATCTTTATGTCGGGCTGGTCAAACGCTTTATTATCGGTGCCGTGGATGAAGTCATCAATACCTGGCTGCATACTGAAGAGGACTATGATCTGGTTTCGATGGCCGATCCGCTGGTGGAACTGTTTGTCAAAGGAATCGAGCAAAGGGAAATGGATGCCGTCTAGATATGATCGGATGATCATTTAAAATGGATGAATTAATTTTAACCAAGGAGATAACATATGGCACAAACCATTTCAGATCGTCGCGACCTTGATTTTGTTCTGCATGAACAGCTCCAGGTGGAAACCCTGAGCGAGCATGATCAATATGCAGAATTTAATAAAAAAACCATTGATTTGATCATAGCCGAAGCCCGTAATCTGGCAATCAAGGAGCTTTTGCCGATCCAGATCGACGGCGACCGCGAGGGCGCCCGCTTTGATAGTGGTCGGGTGACCGTGCCGGAATCCTTTCACAGGGCCTGGGAACTGTTTAAAGAAGGTGAATGGGTGGCGCTTTCCGATGATCCGAAATGGGGCGGGCAGGGCATGCCGGTGAGCGTGGCTCTGGCAGTTAATGATCTATTCATCGGAGGCAATTTTGCCTTTATGATGTATCCCGGTTTGACCCACGGAGCCGGCCGGCTGATTCAGACATTTGGCACTGCCAAACAAAAAGAGCTGTATTTAAAAAAGATGTTTACCGGTGAATGGACCGGCACAATGCTGCTGACCGAACCCGAAGCCGGTTCCGATGTGGGCGCGCTGACCACCACGGCCGTTAAAAATGACGATGGCACCTATTCGATAACCGGCAACAAAATCTTTATATCCTCGGGCGAGCACGATATGGCCGAAAACATCATTCATCCGGTACTGGCGCGGATTCAGGATGCGCCGCAGGGCACCAAAGGGATCTCTTTGTTTATAGTTCCCAAGATCCGGGTTAATGATGACGGTAGCCTGGGTGAGCCCAATGATGTCATCTGTACCGGTATCGAAGAAAAAATGGGCATTCACGGCAATGCGACCGCATCACTATCCCTGGGCAGCAAGGGCAATTGTCGGGGCATGCTGCTAGGTGAGGAAAATAAAGGCATGCGGGCCATGTTTCTAATGATGAACGAGGCGCGACTGCTGGTCGGGCTCCAGGGCCTGGCTTGTGCCAGCTCCGCCTACCTGTATGCCGTCAACTATGCCCGCGAGCGGGTCCAGGGTCGGCATCTTTTAAAAGCCCAGGAAGATGATGCCCCATCGGTTCCGATTATTGAACATCCGGATGTACGGCGCATGCTGTTGACTATGAAAGCCTACGTCGAGGGCATGCGCAGCCTGCTGTATTTTATCGGAAACTGCGAGGACAAATCCCATTTGAGTACAGAAGAGGCAGACAAGGCCCGCTACCAGGGCCTGATTGACCTGCTGATTCCCATCGCCAAGGGATATGTCACCGACAAGGCCTTTGAGGTTTGCAATCTGGGTGTTCAGGTTTACGGTGGTTACGGTTACATTAAAGAATACCCTATGGAGCAGCTGCTGCGTGACTGCCGTATTACGCAAATCTACGAGGGCACCAACGGCATTCAGGCCATGGATCTTCTGGCCCGCAAACTCGGCATGAGCAAAGGCAAGCCGGTGATGGATCTTTTGGGCGAAATCCAGCAAACATTAGCTGCCGCCAAGGCCATTGCGAGTCTGGAGGATACAGCCGCTAAGGTTGAGGCCGCTGTCAATAAGCTGGGCGAAGTCATGCTCCATATCGGTCAGGCGGCGATGGCAATGGAGACCCGTATGAGTGCTTTTGCCCACGCTTATTCTTTTATGGAGGTATGCGGCGATGTGGTCTTTGCCTGGCTGCTATTATGGCGGGCCAGCCTGGCCGCTCAAAAACTGGAAAACGGCGCCCGTAAAAAGGATGTCGCCTTTTACGAAGGTCAGATCAAGAGTGCCCAATTTTTTGCGCATTCGATTCTGCCGGTCAGCACCGGGAAAATGAACGTCATCCTCGCAGCCGACAATGCCGCCATCGATATTTCGCAAGATGCATTTGGGGGTAAATAGTTCAAGGTTCAAAGGTTCAAAGTTCAAAGGCAAATGATTCAAAGGCTCTACGTTCAAAGGTTATCCGCTGCTGGTCACTGGCTGCTGGCAGCTGGCTCTCGATCAATTGGTCACTGGCTCCTAGCCAGTA
>JASFEV010000102.1:0-13596 GCA_050124655.1 Desulfobacterales bacterium | reverse complement strand
CAGAACAATCCCCCGATTTTTCGTGTCTCCTTTCAGATGCTTTCAGCCCTTCAGGCGGATAAATTATACGCTTAGCTTAGCCCCTGTAATATGTATCAAGGCAGCCGAACCCGGTCGACCGAGTTTGGGATAGGATGCACTCCCGGGATTGATAAATGTGACCCCGTTTTTTTCATATACATCCGGGCGGTGCGTATGGCCGCTAATAACGGCTTTATAGCCGGCCTTTGCCGGATCTTCATTCAGTCGGCCAGCTACATGAAGAACAACCAATACCAGCTGACCAATTTCAATGATTTCAGTCTTCGGTAATTGGCTGGCCCAGTTTCCATAATCCATATTGCCCCGCACCGCCACAACCGGGGCCAATTTTGACAGTTGATCTAACACCGCTTTATCGCCAATGTCACCGGCATGAATAATAAGATCAACCTTTTTAAAGACTTTTGGCACCCCGGACGGCAAGTGCCCATGGGTATCGGAAATCAAGCCGATCGAATATGTGTCTGCAAGATCTAATTTTATAACCATTTTTGGTTCCGGTCCTCAAGGCATCCACTCCATTTAATGATTTCATCTAATGGGCTGAACAGTCACAGATATGCGAGATCGGTTTGTTAGGCCAAGCGAGATCCATTCGGAACCTTTTGCTGGGGCTCTGCCAGAACCACGTCCCCATTTCCAAGTATAAAACCGGTCACCAGAAATTCCGACTTAAAGTTTGCAATTTGTTTCGGCGGAAAATTGATGACACCGATTATTTGACGCCCGAGCAGGTTTGATTTGGAATACCGTTTGGTGATCTGGGCGCTTGATTTCAAAACACCGAAATCTCCAAAATCGGCCCAGATTTTATAGGCCGCGTTCTTTGCCTCTGGAAAATCTTCTACCCGGTGGATCGTGCCGGCCCGCAGTTCAACTTTTTCAAAATCCTGCCAGGATATCGGTTTCATTTCCATAAACCTCTGCATATGATGGGCATAGCAACGATAAAATAAACCAGTTCGCGCATGCTGAAACTTCCTCTTAAAGAAAATTGATTTTTACGGGAAGTCTAAACCAGATGTCAAGGGTATTCCGTTTTGGACGCGATCATTGGATTGGAAGGCGGTCTTTAAATACCTGAAATTCAGTTATCTTCAGAAATTTTTACCCCACGGCGCTGGCGCTTAATTTCACTATGCTTCTTTTTAGTTGCTAAGCGGCGTTCTTTGGCTGCGCGGGAAGGCTTGGTTTTGCGCCGGGGTTTGGGCTTGACAATTGCCTGTTGTAGCATTTCAATCAGACGCGCAATGGCATCCTTGCGGTTTTTGTCCTGGCTTCTGAAACGATTGGCCTTGATGATCAGGATGCCATCCTCGGTCATTTTTTTACCGGCGATGCGTTTGAGACGTGTGCGTATTGCTTCAGACAGGGTGGCGGATTGCCACACGTTAAAGCGCAGTTGCACAGCGGTGGACACTTTGTTGACATGCTGACCTCCCGGACCGGAGGAACGCACAAAATCCAACTCGATGTCAGATTCATCGATAAACAATGTTTCGGTGACTTGAATCATCATGCTATCCTTTTTTATACATCAACTTGCGGTCAAATGCCAGCTGATGCTTTTAAGGCCTTAGTTTGATGCACGCCATAAAACAAATGCTTTACGTTTCACGTGAAAACACATTCAGTGGTGTATCTGTCAGGATATCAGCTCTATAATTTGATTATTGCATCTACTTATTTAAATTTTACATCTGTTTGATGCATTGGATTTGCTTTAATGCACTTAATATAAAACATGCATATATTTTAATAGCTTATGTCAATAAAAAAAGAGAAATATTTAAATTATTGCCATCTATATTAAGGTATAAATTTATATTTTATTAAATATTATATTGAAAATAATATATATAATATATTTTTATTTTTTTGATGCGGTTTGGGTAGACGTTTAAAAAAGGCTATGCTAAAACGATGAAAAAAATAGGGTATCGCGATGACGTGCATTTTTTGAAAACAGGTGCGTTTATGGGAAAGAACAATGCAGGTAAAGGAGGACGAGATGAAAATTTTGGTAGGGTATGATGGAACCAACTCTGCAAAAGAGGCATTAAATTTAGCTAAATCCCATGCCAAAGCATTTGGGGCATCTGTTGATGTCGTCACTTCTATGCAAAAAGGCACCGAGTCGGATAGGAATGACATTGAACAAGCTGAACGGGGCTTGGAATATGCCAAATCTTTGTTTGCGGAAGCTGACATTTCTTGCAATACCCATTTGCTCATCCGTGGTCTTTCGCCCGGTGAAGATTTGGTGGAATTCGCCAACGAGAATCAAATTAAAGAAATTGTAGTAGGTGTCAAACGCCGATCAAAAGTCGGAAAGCTGTTGATGGGATCTACCGCACAGTATGTCATTTTAAAAGCTGATTGTCCTGTGATTACGGTAAAATAACCCTTCAATGCCTATTTTTGCCCAAACCATCGACCACAACGAATCAAGTGAATAAAACCTCGTGATGCTAAACATATCGCGGAGTTTTTTATGCAGCGTTTTTGCTGAGCGCGTTCTCGAGTTTAGCCACCCCCAGAGAGCATGTCAGGGTCAATACCAAATACATGCCGGTTATCGTAATCCAGATCTCAAACGTAAAATAGGTTGTGGCCATCAGCTCCATTCCCTGAAACGTCAATTCCTGAATGGAGATTACCGATACAATTGCTGAATCTTTGATGGTTGAAATAAATTGTCCAGCCAAAGGCGGCAGAATACGCTGAATGGCCTGGGGCAGGATGATCAAACGCATGCGCTGCCATCTAGATAATCCCAGTGCGTCGGCAGCCTCCCATTGGCCCTTTTCAATGGACTGGATTCCCGCACGCACGATTTCGGTCATATAGGCACCTTCAAATATGGAAAGCGTGATCAACGCGGAAATAAATGCGGTAAACAGGGGCGGGGCTGCAAATAAAAACGTCAGCAGGTCCTGAGTATTTTCGCTGCGGGATCGAATAAACGCTTCCACACCCAGGACCGGCAAAATCTGGTCGCTAATGAAGAAATAGAAAATAAAAATCAACACCAATGGCGGCAGATTACGGGTTAATTCGACATAGGTTCCCGCCAGCAAGCGTCTGAATAGACTTCGACTAACGCGCATCATCCCCATCACAATTCCGATAAGGGTGGCCGAAAGGGTTGCCCAGATGCTCAGTCGGATGGTGGTTAAGAAGCCTTCCAATAAAATGTTGGGAACCCATTGACGCGTATCCGGATCTAGACGAAAAAAATACTGGGGCATGGCGCCCCAATTCCACCTGTAATTTACACCCGTCGAAACCTTATAAACGATGAATATTCCAGCAGCGATAATCAGGGCGCCTGCAATGACATCAAATTTGGTTATTTTGAATTTGCTGGATATCACGATGCGTCTATTTGATCTGGTCTTCCCAGTCCTTGGTCTCAAACCAGTACTGCTTTCGTTCTGCCAGCCATCCTTTGGCCTCTGTCACGCGGATCCAGTTGTTAAAATAATTGAGCGTATCGACATCGCCTTTTCTGAGGGCAAATCCGATCGGCTCTTTGGTGAAGGTGCCCGTTATCGGTAAAAATAACTGATCAGGATATTTTATGGCCTGGAATGCGGGCAAAGGCGCAGATGCGACAGCCGCATGTGCCCGGCCGTTGAGAACTTCCTGAATCACCTGAGCTTCATCATCGAAGAATTTTTTCTGGGCAGCCGGCATGTATTTGTTGGCCGCATCGGCAGCCGTTGAACCCAGTCGAGCGGTAATGATCACATCGGACCGATTGAAATCTGCCAGACGCTTGAAGCCGGCTGCTAATTTTTTGTTGGCAACAATTGATTGTCCGGCGTAATCATAGGGAAGGGTGAAATTGACCTTCAAATTGCGATCCGGCCGGACACTCATTCCGCCGATGATCACATCGAACTTACCGGTCAGCAGTGCCGGGATAATCCCGGCCCATTTGGTCGGGACAAATTCTATTTTTACGCCCATATCCGCAGCCAGTTGACGGGCGACATCAATCTCAAAGCCAATCAGTTTGCCGGTCTTGTCTTTCATGGCCCAGGGGACAAATGTGGACATGCCGACTCTGAGTGTTCCGCGTTTGATGACTTGCTCAATGGTACTTTCCTGAACCAGCTGTTGTTGGATTTCACCGGCAAGGACCGGGCCGGATAGGCCGCTGACAACGGCCAGAATCGTCGCGATTACTAGCAGCCGATAGATGGTTTGCATGAGTTACCTCCTTTTTAAGTGTCAACCCTTAAACGCTTTTCCATATAAGAAACGGTTGCTGACAAGATCAGCGTAATGGATAGATATATAGCGGCGACGGTAAACCAGATTTCAAAAACCAGAAAGGTTTCGGCGATAATGGTTTGCCCACGCATGGTTAGATCATAAATTGCAATGGTGCTCACCAAAGCAGAGTCTTTTATAAGAGAGATCGCCTGGCTGGTTAACGGCGGTAAAATGCGACGCAACGCCTGGGGTAAAACAACCAAGCGATATGTTTGATAGGTATTGAGCCCGACGCTAAAGGCGGCTTCCCATTGCCCGCGTTGAATCGAAACGATACCGGCGCGAAAGATTTCCGATGCATAAGCACCTTCAAAAAGGCTCAAAGCCAGCACGGCCGATACAAACCCGCTGATATCCAATACCGGCCCCAGAACAAAATAGATAAAGAATAGCTGAACCAATAAAGGGGTATTGCGGATAATTTCAAGGTATCCCCGGGCAATGCTGCGCGCCAAGAATGAGCGTGAGAGCCGCATCAAAGCAGTTGCTAATCCAAAGACAAAGGCCAGTAGCAGGCTGATGGCGGTTATGCGTAAGGTTATCGCCAAGCCCTGGATCAGAGGACCGGGCACCGGTTGTGCATCGGTCACAGAGACGATGTATTGAGGTACCCGGTACCACTGCCAGTTATAGCCGAGTTGCCGGGTTCCATTCAATATCAACCAACTGAAAGCAGCCACGACAACCAGGTACTTAGCGACATCGATCAGTATCTTTCGTTTCAAGCCGGGTTCAACAGAGGGGCGTTTGATTTGTGGGAATGGTTCCATCGTCAATCTTATCAATCATGAACACTTGATTGCACAAGGGTTGAAGTGTGGTAATTTTAGCCAGGCTTTTTTCTTACCGTAAGCTTCGCAGCCCGGTTACATTCGCAACGATTGGCGCATTGCCGCATTTTTATGGATTCCGCATCTAACCGTAAAAACGATTTGTCTGTTCTGTGGGTTGTGGTAACTCAGTTTGTCAGGCTTTGCAATGGAGCGGGTATCAATCCGCCGCGCCGGACAAATGGATTTGGATTGCTGCCATTGTTTACCGGAATAATGGTAGACTGACCCAGAAGTCCGCCAAAATAAGCGCTCTCCCCGGCGATTTTACCGGGAACCGGAATCAAGCGCGTCGCTGTGGTCTTGTTGTTGATGACGCCAATGGCCATTTCGTCGGCAATAATGGCGGCAATGGTTTCGGCAGTCGTATCGCCGGGTAGGGCGATCATATCCAGTCCCACCGAACAAACAGCGGTGATGGCTTCCAGTTTATCCAATCCAATATAACCCTTGCGGGCCGCTTCGGATATATTCAGATCTTCGCTTACCGGGATAAAAGCACCGCTTAATCCCCCTACCCGGGAACTGGCGAATGCCCCGCCTTTTTTGACGGCATCGTTAATGAGTGCCAGCGCCGCTGTTGTTCCGGGCACCCCGATGCTTAAAAGACCCAGGCTCTGGAAGATTTCTCCGACGCTATCGCCAACGTTGGGTGTTGGGGCGAGCGACAGATCAACAACACCGAATCGTATATTGAGGTGATTGGCAACCTCCTGACCGATAAGCTCACCGACCCGGGTTACTTTATAAGCGGTTTTTTTAATCAGTTCAGAGATCTGGCCGAGATCCAGCTGGTCGTTGGATTGTAGAGCGCGTTCGATGGCGTTTTTAACTACCCCTGGGCCGCTGACCCCGACATTAATAACGGCATCGGCTTCGCCGATACCCATGTAGGCCCCGGCCATAAAAGGAATATCCTGTGGAATGTTGGCGAACACACAAAGCTTGGCACAGGCAATTCCATTTTTTTGGGCGGTCAGTTGGGCCGCTTGTTTGATGGCTTTGCCCATCAGCAAAACGGCATCCATATTGATGCCGGCCTTTGTTGAGGCCACATTCACTGAAGCGCAAACACGATGGGTCTCGGCCAATGCGTGCGGAATCGCCTCCAACAGCGCCATATCGCCCCGGGCAATTCCCTTTTCAACAAGGGCAGTGAACCCACCGATAAAATCGACATCAACAGCCTCAGCGGCTTCGTCTAATACCCGCGCAACGGCCACCAGCTGAGAAGACGACATGGCGGCACCCACCGCAGCAATAGGGCTGACCGCTATTCTTTTATTCACCACCGGTATACCGTATTTTTGACCGATGTGATTGCAGGCGCGTACCAGGTGCTCGGCATAATGTGTAATACGGGTATGGATTTTGTGGGTCAGTTTTTCCAGATCATGACTGGCGCAATCTAGCAAATTGATGCCCAGGGTGACGGTTCGGACATCTAGATGCTCATTTTTCAGCATTTCAAGGGTCGAAAGTATTTCTCTTTGGGTTAGCATGGCCGGTCCCTTAATTTTTATGTTGATAATGTTTTAATCCACATTGGCCAGTTTAACAGCCATCTTACTTCAACAAAAAGTTACTCGTTATTAGTTATTCGTTATCGGAAGACTATTTGCAGCAGTTAGTTGAGACCAATAACAGATAACCAATAACGAATAACCTTCTCCACTCTAAATGCGGTGAATCGCTTCTATTATATTGCGATGTTGGATATCAATATCCAACGCCAATTCTTGCGCGCGTTTTTTTAGTTCTTGGTACAAAGCTTGCTGATCCGTCTGCGGGGGGATATCAACTTCATAAATCATAATGTTATCGCCGGGATCATCGCCGCCTTTAAAAACCGCTTGCAGATTGGTGATATTGCCTTCAAAGCGAGCGAGTACTTCGCTAATCCCGGCGACCAAACCTTTCCGATCGGGTCCTTTGGTTGTCACGATGTAGGCTTCACTTTGCGACGAAGAGACCGGAGTGATCTCGGATTCAAGCACTGTAATATGGACCTCGAGTCCTAAGGGAGTCATCTCTGCGGTTAAGTTTTGATGCAAAGATTCTGGCGAAAGATCTTCGGGCATGGATACGATAAAAATACCGGCAAAAATGAATTGAAGCGTTGTTTGACTCACGTTTTCAATATTGCAGTCTTGTTCGAAGAGAATTTTGGAGACAGCCGCAACAATACCGGGTCTGTCCTGCCCTAAAATTGCTAGAATTGCTTTATTCATGGGGGATAATCTCATTAATTTGGTTCATAATATATTGACCCAGCGCTTCTGCCCTGGCAGTCTTGATGGTCGGAATGTCCGCGGACAAACTTTCGATTTTACTTTCATTGATATCGGTCATTTTATTGACTAAAAAGCTGTCGACTTCACCATTATCGAGCAGAAAGCCACATGCGCCGACAGCGCCGACAAATTCCTGGTTCGCAAAAATCGGTACAACAAGTTTGAGCATTCCTGCATCACATTCCTCGATAACCGGTTTTTGTGATCGCATCGCTAAGGTCGCGATGTTCATGTGCGCTGGGGCACAGATAAAACTTTGGCCTTTGTCGGTGGCTTTGATTGCCGGGCACAATTGATTGGCCCAGTTTTTAAATTCTGAGATACGGTATCCTTTGGTGTCAAAAACATTGACGTCCAAGCCGGATTTTTGATGAATGTCTTTTTCAAGTTCAATCCATCTCTCAAGCGGTGCCAGATCTGTTAATTGCATCTAATGTCTCCTCGTCAAAGTTACACCGAAATTTAATGTTTTCGATGATCGGGGTCAACACAAATTCAGGTCAGGCTGTTATTCTCGAAAGAGGCATATATATCAAAATCGATAGATTTTGCAAGTTGGTCAATTAGAAAGGGCCTCAAATCCATCTCGCGTGATGCGTGCAAAAGAAAATGGACCGGCAATTTCATCATGCGCACTGCTTTGCTTATCAAGACAATCTCGGATGAGGGGTATGATCTGGTTAAGCGGTTCATTTCTCAAAAATAGTAGATCACGCTTTGCGGTTGGCCAGTTGAGTCTGACTCCGGCGGATTGAGCCCGAAAAAAGCGGAAAACTGTTGATTTTTTTTACCAGCGAACGGGTTAATCCACCAAAGGCGGACAAGCCGGTAACGGTATCAACCTGTAGAACTTGAATAATTTGAATCGATTTGGCTCAAATTCCTTAGGTGCCTGTCCGCCGAAGGCGGGTTAGATAAATTTTGAAGTTGGTTTCTACTGACAGCCATAAAATAATACGCCTGTTTAGTATCATAAAACAAAAGCAGTTATTGCAACCCGTTTTTTTAAAAGATAAGCATCCCACCTCTATTTTTAGAACCCATCTCAAAAAGTGCATCTAACGCTCAAGGGCTTTGTTGCGATTCAGTTTAAAATGCTCACGTACTACGTGTACGCTCCGCTTTTAAACCGAATCGACGCCTCACCCTCGAGCGTGATCTACTATTTTTGAGATGGCTTCTAGTCTCAGAGAAAAGAATAACGATGGATAGTCGCCTTTGTTTTTTTGTAGAAATTTTCACCTGAACGCTATATTGATTATCTTCTAGTTTCTGATTTCTTCGTTTATTACTTGACAAAATTATAAACGGTCGCTAAAATTTTAAAACAAATTTAACTACTAGCAAACATGTGATCGTGCGTTTTGCGGTTAAGGGTTGTTTTTCTTAATAGTTTTGATTAAATCGATAGGCATCGCTCTATCGTTATATTAAGAAGAACATAAGTTAAACTATTTTAAGGAGGAAGAATATCATGGCTATTCTAAAAAGAGATTTGCAAGCCGTTAAAAGGGACATTAAAGCACTTGAGAAGAAGTTAGAAAAATTGTTGAAAGATTACGCAAAACCACAAAAACCAAAAGCCGCCAAGAAAGTAAAGCGCAGAGTTGTAAAAGCCAAAACCAAGCGCAAAGTGGTCGCTAGGAAACCTGCGGGCCGCAAACGGACACCGCAAATGACGGCAACAGAACAAATACTGAGAATTGTCAGGCGATCAAGAAAAGGTGTGGACGTTCCCACATTAAAAACCAAAACTGGATTTCCAGATAAAAAAGTTAGAAATATTATTTTTAGAGCCTCAAAGGAAGGTAAGATTAAAAAGGTCGGCAGAGGAATTTACATCGGCGCAAAATAAGTTTTTTGTACTTTAAAATATCGACTTTTTAGAAGAAGCAGTTTATTGGAATAAGATCATCAATGAGCGCATATCAAAAAGAGCAACTTGCCGCACTCGAAATGGTGCGCGCGCACCTTAAAGCCATGCCGGCGGCAAATAGACAGCTGTTGACAGATTTAACGGCTGAATACCGTGCGTATCGTCAAGATGTCAACGCATTTTTATCGGCGCACCTGGCAAGGATTTGTACCCAAAAATGCTATCAAAGCCGTTTAAGTGCTTGTTGTTCGAAAGAAGGTATCGTGACCTTTTTTGCAGATGTGGCGATCAATGCGCTAATTTCAAGCGAAAGCCGTATTCGTTCACTGATTCAAGTGTTGCAAGTCCCCAATAGGGGGTATAAATGTGTCTATCTTGGGCCCGATGGTTGCCGCTGGCAGTTGAAACCGATCGTCTGCGAAATGTTTATCTGTGAGTCTGCTCAAAAGCAGGTATTGGATTCATCAGCTGCGGTCAGACAGGAGTGGGAAGCATTAAAGCAGATAAAAAAGCAGTTTACTTGGCCGGATCGGCCAGTGCTGTTTGATACGATTGAGGCCTTATTTATTAAGGCAGGTTATTCATCACCACTGATGTATATGCATAACAGCCCGGGACTGCTGCGGGTGAAGCAGCGAGCCCGATTAAAATATGCTGGGACAGGTGCCAAAAGCTGAACCAGTCCTTTTCGGTTGATGGCGCCAAATAGATCAATAGTGCTCCGACGGCGTTATGGGTGTTTGCAGTATGTCAAGATTCCTCCGGTTGATCGAATGCCTCATCCTTCTGTAGGCCAGGCCATAAAAAAAGACATCTCGCTTCAGAGCTGCGAGATGCCTTAAAAAGTGGCCTCGATTGATTTATTGCTTTTCTACATTTTTTGCAGCCGGTCCCCGCTCGCCCGCTTCAATCTCAAAAGAAACCCGGTCTCCCTCAGAGAGCGTTCGGAATCCAGGCATATTGATCGCAGAATGGTGCACAAATATATCGTCACCTTCTTCTTGTTCGATAAAGCCATATCCTTTTCGATTACTAAACCATTTTACGACTCCGTTGGGCAAAACACGATCCTCCTCTCATTTGTTGATGTCATTATCAGTGCAAATTCCTGCTGGTCTTCAGCCGTTTGCTTTTCATAAAATTTGAAAACAAATTGATCTTCAAGGTCAAGACAAAATGTGAGCCAGCCATACACGTAAGTTAAGTCTTGGCTTCGAACTTCAAGTTTCATCGACATATTAAAATCGAGGTCCCGCGACCTATTATTCCATCTATCCACTCTTCTATTATTGCACCGGCTAATCTATAGTAAAAAGTTGTTTCGGCATGCAAGCCAGAATGACCTTAGCCGGTCCAGGAATATATCTTGGGCTTAAAACATTTCCTTGATATAAAAGAAAAGCACTACAGCCGTAAAGGCGAGTTTCAGTCCGACGCTCAGCACATTGCCAATCAGTATACCCCATCCCGCACGCAGCGCTGAGCGACCTGTTTTTCCGGATGCCAGTTCTCCCCCCAGTGCTCCGATAAAAGCGCCCACAATAATGCCCCAGGGTGGAATAAAGAAAATGCCTATGATCATACCAATGACTGATCCCCACAGGCCGAATTTTGAGGCACCATACTTTTTGGCCCCCAAGGCAGGAGCGACATAGTCCAACAAGATTAGCAAAACGGTCACGGCCCCCATGACCATTAAAAAACTCTGGCTGAAGATTTGCCAATTTTTAATCCAAGACAGAAGTATGAGAGCGCAGAAACTCAGAATAGGGCCTGGAAGGATCGGAAGAATACAGCCGACCATGCCGGCGATGGCTAAAATCAATCCGACGATGATGAGCAAAATATTCAAATGGTTTGTCTACTTTCTGATAGGTTACGTATATCAATTGATACCAAACAGCATGGCATACATTCGAGCCTGCCCCTATCATTTACAGAATGACAATGTCAAGTAAGCGTTAGTTTGAAAACAACTATTCCCCATTAACCTCCCTTAACCAGCATACCCGCTGATGTCACAATCTTCATCTTATTCCTGATGCCATATCGAAACCATTGTTTTCATTGAGCAGCGCTTCATATCAGGTTTTTTAAACAATGGATGCGTAAATTTATTTAATGCTAGCATTATTAAATTAATAAAAAAATTTTATAAATAAATTTATTTTTCTTGATTTATTTTTTTACATAATATAAGGTTTATTGCATGAGTGCAAAGAAGACCTTTTCAACCCGGATCGACCAGGAAATCCTCAAGGCCCTGAAGCACCTTGCCGTCGATCTGGACAAGTCTCTGGGTACTTTACTGGAAGAAGCGATCAAAGATCTTCTGAAAAAATACAAGGCAAAATAAACCGAGGTCTTGGGGCTGATTGTCTTATTTGCACGTTGTCAAAACGAAACATACAGCCGTGTACGGCGGATTAAAAAACTAAAAATACCAACGGAAAGGAGCGGTCCAACAAGGGGGGAAACGCCAAAAAGACGAATCAAAAGGACTTAAATCTTTTAGCTCAAGGAGAGATTAAAATGGCCGCATCCCAAAAAAAACAGCCGCTAAATGACAAGGACGCCGTCGTCCGTCAAATCAAATTAAAGGAACCACTGACGGTAAGTTGTATTTGCCCCAAATGTGGCAGCCAGCATCGCATGAAGCTGATCTGGACCGGACGGGGCAAACCCAAGAAGTTTTGTCCACCTTGTAAAATTTTTGCTTCAACTATCGAGCACGTTGATCTATGTGCAATGCCGACCCAAGCGGATAGCCGCATCGACTAACCATGATTGGGGCAATTGCCGGGGATATCATCGGGTCCGTATTCGAGCAGCATCCGATAAAATCAACCACATTTCCACTCTTTATTCAATCATCCAAGTTCACAGATGATACGGTATTAACGATTGCCATTGCAGATGCCATTTTGCACCAACGCGATTATGCGACGGTTTTAAAAACATATGGCCGCATGTACCCTTCGGCTGGATACGGCATGTCCTTTTTCAGCTGGATGCATTCTGATGATCCTAAACCCTATAACAGCTGGGGCAATGGTTCTGCCATGCGGGTCAGTGCGGTCGGATTTGCATTTGATTCCATTCGGGAAGTTTTGATTGAAGCAAAAAAAACTGCGTCGGTTACGCACAACCATCCCGAAGGTATCAAAGGGGCTCAGGCCACGGCACTGGCCATTTTTTTAGCACGCCAAGGAGCCGATAAATCCGATATTCGCCATCAACTTCGCGATCAATTTCAATACAATCTGGACCGCTCGCTGGATGAAATTCGGCCTCATTATATCTTTGATGTTTCCTGCCAGGGATCGGTGCCCGAGTCGATCATCGCGTTTCTGGAGTCAAGAGATTTTGAAGATGCGGTGCGCCTGGCCGTCTCGTTGGGCGGCGATAGTGATACGATGGCATCTATTGCCGGCGGTATTGCCCAGGCCTATTACCGTCATATATCACCGGAGATCATCGAACAGGTTTGCCAGCGCCTGCCAGAGGCGCTTATAGGCATTATCGAAAAATTTAATTCGACTTACTCAGTGGTCTATTAACGATTTAAAACCTGAATTCTGCATGATAATTATGGCTGTGCTGAGATTGGATTTGCGCTCTTATCCGCGTGGATGATATTTGCGATGCAATTGTTTAAGATGATCACGGGTGACATGGGTATAAATTTGAGTGGTCGATATATCCACATGGCCCAGCATGACCTGCACTGCCCGTAAATCGGCGCCACCCTCAAGCAAATGACTGGCAAATGAATGCCGTAGGCTGTGAGGGGTTATTTTTTTGTTTAAACCCGCCTGCAAGGCGTAACGTCGCAGTAATTTCCAGAATCCCTGGCGGGTCATCGGCTGGTTGGCCCGGGCAATAAACAGATAAGGGCTCGAATGTTGTTTTGACTGCTTTGATCGGACCCTTTTCAGGTATTGTTCAATTTTTTCTTTGGCCTGCATACCGATCGGCACAATTCTTTCTTTGGAACCTTTCCCGAAAATGCGCACAAAACCGGCTTCCAGATTGATGTCCTGTAACTTTAAATTGACAAGTTCCGATACGCGCAGTCCCGTTGCATAAAGAAGTTCCAGCATGGCCGCATCCCTGAGCCCCTGTGGTTTATCGGTATTGGGCGCCTGCAATAAAAGCGCAATATCCTCTTGGGATAAAACATCAGGCAATTTTAAGCTGGTCTTGGGCAGATCAATCAGTCTGGCGGGATCGTGGCGTAGGATTTTTTCCTGAACCAGAAAGCGATAAA
>JASFEV010000101.1:0-13652 GCA_050124655.1 Desulfobacterales bacterium | reverse complement strand
TTCTTTCCAGCCGATAATAGCTGTCGGTTGAGATTTTTGTCTTTTCCTTTTCATCATTTACATAACCGTACGCATGCCTCTTAGATTTTCCTTTTTTCCTATGACCACAATGACATCCCCCGCCTCCAATACTTCCGAAGGCATGGGATTATAAACCATGTCCCCGGATAGCTTTTTGATGGCCACGATAATGACCCCATAATCTCTTCTGAGATTGCTGTCAATCAGGTTTTTGCCGATCAGACTGGATTTATCCCCGATGATGGCTTCTTCCATTATCAGACCTAAATGTGAACCCATCATGGCACAATCAATAAAGTCAACGACCGTTGGTTTCTTGAGCATTTGGGCGATGCGTCGCCCGCCGATGAGGTAGGGCGATACGACTCGGGTTGCACCAGCCCGAAAAAGCTTGGCTTCATTTTGCTCTTCTGAAGCTCTGGCCAGCACAAAAACATCCGGGCGGAGACTCTTGGCAGTCATCGTAATAAAAACGTTATTGGCATCTGAATTGACTGCGGTAACAATTCCTTTGGCTTTCATGATACCGGCCTGCATCAACGCTTCCTCAGTTGTTGCGTCCATATCCAGGTAAAGGTATTTTAGCGCTTCGATATGCTCAATGACTGTCGGGTCCTGCTCGATAACGACAAAACGAATATTGTCATCATTGAGTTCGCTACAAACAATTCGACCGATGCGTCCAAAACCGCAAATGATAAAATGATTTTTTAATTCGGAAACCTGTTTCTGCACTTTTATCCTCCCGAAGATTTTGATCAGCTCGCCCTCGACCAATGCCCTGACCAGCACACCGATCGTGTAGGTCCCAGCTGTGATGCCCAGGATAATGATAACGACCGTTATGATGCGCCCGTTCTGCGAGAGCGGTATGACTTCCGCAAAACCGACCGTGGTAATGGTGATGATCGTCATATAAAAGGCTTCAAACAGCGGCATGTGCTCAACGAAATAGTATCCACAGGTGCCGAAGGCGGTAATTCCGATAAGCATCAGCAGGGAATACCGCAATTTTTTCGATTCCATCACGGCTCCATAAATCAGTTGCCGCTTAAATATTGTTTAAGCGTTTTTTTATTCTTTAAAAAGCAGCGGCAGAACCTTTCAGTCCTGCCGCTGGTATAATGAATTGATTGAATGATAGGCCTGCTTTTGCTAATTAAGAGAAATCTTTTTAGTGAAATATCAATTTGTCCCGCAGCCTAATTGAGAAAATCTTTTAGCGTTTTGCTGGCAACAAACCGGGGGGCCTTGGATGCTTTTATTTTAATTGCCTCGCCCGTTTTGGGATTGCGACCCATTCGCGCTTTTCTTTTGGCCACCTTAAATGTACCGAATCCGGCGATGGTGATCGGCTGCCCTTTTTTCATGGCTTTGGGTATGCATGTAAAAATGGAATTAACGGCGGCCTGAGCTTCTTTTTTGGTATTGACAACTTTTGCGACTTCAGTAATAAGATCTGCTTTATTCATCTAATTCTCCTTTCAAAAAAATAATTTTACTGCTTTTTAAAGGGTGTTTCTGCAGATTGGGCAATATTTTCGGGGCTTGCCCCTTCCAATCCAATGAAAATTCAATATATGCCGTTCACCACATTTCGGACAGACGCACTCGATTGCTGTTTTCCTCGGGTCGTTTTGCTCACCCTGTTCGTTTTCCACTATACGAGACGGCCAGTCATTTTTCACTATAAACGTCTCCCAAACTTCAAGTCCCTGTGATTCGTTCAAATGTTTCCTGCTTGGTTTTGCATTTGATGCAACGTCTGGCGATCGGTCTTGCTTTTAATCGCTCAATCGCAATCTCCCTACCACAATCTTCACAGATTCCGTATTCCCCATTTTCAATGTCATCCAGGGATTGGCGGATTTTTTTGATCAGCATGCTTTCGCGGTCCCGGATTCGAAGAGCGGTGCTTCTGTCGGATTCAAAGGAGGCGCGATCCACATAGTCGGCCATAAACGCTTCGGCTTTTAACAGCTCGTCGACCGTCATGCCTGCAGAATGTTTTAAATCTCTCAACCATAGGGTCAACTGGTCTTTAAAATATGCCAATTCTGTTTCTTCCATTTTGGAATCCCGTCTGTTTTTATGAGGTTAAAACCTTCATAGCCGATTATTGATTGGCCAATCCTGGAAAGTGAAGCTCCCCGCGGCAAGCCGCGGGGCATCATTAGTTTTCCTCCCCCTTGACGGGGGAGGACCAAGGTGGGGGTGAGCAATTGGCCATGCTTCCCCCTCCCCTAACCCCTCCCACCGAGGGAGGGGAATTCAAAGGATGCCATTCATCCCCTTGGCAAGCCAAGGGGCATTCTGGCATGTTTCGGTAATTTTTTAGTACATATCTTCATCCATTTCCGGCATCGTGGCGTGCTTTGATTTTTTTTCAGGTTTTTCGGTCACCAGGGCTTCGGTGGTAATCATCAACCCGGATACGGAAGTGGCATTTTGAAGCGCAAAACGCACGACTTTGGTTGGATCAATCACACCGGCCGCCATTAGGTTCTCGTATTTATCAGTTTCGGCATTGAAGCCGTAATCGCCTTTACCCTCTAAAACCTTCCGGTAAACCACCGATCCCTCGTAACCGGCATTTTCTGCGATCTGGCGCAGCGGTTCGCTCAGGGCGCGTTTTAGAATTTCAATGCCGTTTTTCTCCTCGCCGGATGCATCAGTTTTATCCAGGGCATTCATGCAGCGAATCAATGCGACACCGCCACCCGGAACGATCCCTTCCTCCACAGCTGCGCGGGTGGCATTCAGGGCGTCTTCCACCCGGGCCTTTTTCTCTTTCATTTCGGTTTCGGTGGCCGCTCCGATGAGAATAACGGCGACCCCACCAATAAGCTTTGCCAGGCGCTCCTGCAGCTTTTCCCGGTCATAATCGGAAGTCGTTTCTTCGATCTGCGTTCGAATCTGACGCACTCGGCCTTCGATGGCACTTTTAGACCCCGCGCCTTCAACAAGGGTGGTATTATCTTTGTCAATTTTGATGGTTTTGCATTTTCCCAGATCATTGCTGGTCACATTTTCCAGTTTGATACCCATATCCTCTGATATGACCTGACCGCCGGTCAAAACGGCAATGTCGCCCAGCATAGCCTTGCGGCGATCCCCAAAACCAGGCGCCTTAACAGCAGCGACCTGCAGGGTACCGCGAAGCTTGTTGACTACCAGCGTAGCCAGGGCCTCCCCATCCACATCTTCAGCAATGATCAATAAAGGTTTTCCCTGTTTGGCAATTTGCTCCAGTAGCGGCAAAAGGTCTTTCATCGCGCTGATTTTCTTTTCGTGCAGCAAAATATAGGCGTCTTCGAATACTGTTTCCATTTTTTCAGGGTTGGTGACGAAGTAAGGAGAGAGGTAGCCTCGATCAAATTGCATGCCCTCAACGATATCCAGCGTGGTCTCCATACTTTTGGCCTCTTCAACCGTAATGACACCTTCTTTACCGACCTTTTCCATGGCCTCAGAAATCAGTTCACCGACCATGGCATCATTGTTGGCGGAAATGGTGCCTACCTGAGCAATCTCAGTTTTATCCCGGGTCGGTTTGGAAAGCTTTTTCAATTCTTCGACAACAGCAATAGTGCCTTTATCGATGCCGCGTTTGAGGGCCATAGGATTGGCTCCGGAAGTCACCAGTTTTTGTCCTTCGCGGTAGATCGCCCTTGCCAGAATAGTTGCAGTGGTCGTGCCATCGCCGGCCATATCGCTGGTCTTGCTGGCAACCTCTTTGACCATCTGGGCACCCATGTTTTCGAACTTATCGGCTATTTCAATTTCTTTGGCAACCGTCACGCCATCTTTGGTGACCACCGGGGCGCCGAACGATTTCTCTAAAACGACATTGCGGCCCTTGGGTCCCAGGGTAACTTCCACAGCGTCTGCCAGGGTGTTTACGCCTCTTAAAAGGCGCTCTCTGGCTTTCAGATTGTATGAAATCATCTTTGCGGCCATTACAATCACCTCCAATTATTCAAGAACGGAAAAAATATCGTCCTCACGCAATAAAAGGTGTTCGACATTGTCAATCTAGATTTCGGTTCCGTCTTAATTTTCAAAAAGGAAGTCGTCTTCCAGGTTCGGATCTTCCGGCTCCAAATCTTGACTATCGATCGGATCCAGGTCGTCATCGTAAGATTCATACAGGGAGAAATCGGATCCATATAGATCTTCACTGCCGTATTCCATATCTGGATCCAGAGCAAACCTGGAAAGATATTTCCTGTCAGAATCATACATGGCTCGTCCCTCCTATAGATCAAAGTCATATCTAATTGAGCTGCGGTAATTTCGTCTGCGCTCCTTATTTTTTCCTTCCGTTTTAAATTCCTTCGTCCGAAATTTTTCTTTGCGCCGCATTGGACTTCGCTTGGGCGCATTTAAACCTGGATTGCTGTAATTGTCGGATTCATCGGTTGGATCTTCTAAAAGGTAGGAATTGAGAAAATACGTTTTTCTTTTCACTTTAGCCCTCTTTTAATTGAAATGACCTAAAATTGAATACAACCCTCAATGATCAGACTGCCTGTTGATTTGACACACTGTTTTCAGAAGCATCTTTTATAATCTGATACTGTCGAACACATAGGATCTCACGACCATTTAGTTGTTGCCTGAGTTTACCCTGAATGGCCACTTTCTTATAAGTCAGTTCTAATAATTCCTTGCCGGCGCCACTGAAGTCGATTTCATATTCTTTGCGGTCGTCCGTATGGATGGCAATTCGGGCCGGTTTGCCCTGTTCGTTCCATTTCGATGGCATGATAATTCCCTCTATGGGTGATGGGCCGGGTGTCTTCTTATTTTTTTTGCTGCTCAAAACTCACCTCCATCTAATCCGCATAAATCCTAAAGCTTTGTGGTAATGAAACGCCTTGGATGGGTTCATTTCATTCCGGCACAATCTTAAATGACTTCACGGTGATTATTTTCATGTCATCTTTTTCTTCGACTGTACCGGTGACCTGTACCTTTTCGGCGATATAGTTTTTGACCAGATCATCTCCCATCGGAGTTTCGGCAACTTCATAAATGGTATTATTCGCCACAATTTGAAATGTGTCGTTCACTTCCCCGACAATGGTAATCTCAGCGGCAAAAACGACATATGAATAAAACAAAAACGCTGCCGTAAAACAAAAAATTCCTAAAGACAAAATTTTGTTTCGTGTTTCCATCGAAACTTTCTCCTAAATTTTCGTTATTTACAGTTCATTTTATTGCAATAATTTGAGCAAAACATCGATCAATCACTTTCGCTTTTGCCCATTATGAAATTCATATTGGCGAACTCGCCCATACCCGATTGTTTAAGGACGGGGGTCACGGTATGGGCGAGCCGCGGCGCGTGTCCGCTATTTGCTCAGTGATGAGCATGCGACATTCAGCTCATCATAAAGCAACTGCTGTGCCAAACTTATAACTAATTAATATAATTAATAATATGAAAATTAGCGGCTGATATTAGAGAACTATCTGTTCCGAAAACAGCAGTTGAACACGAGCAGGTGGAGGCAATGGGAGGAGTCGACATCTAAGCATTTGAAATGATTTATAATAAAACCGGAATCTTTAATTCCGGTTTTATACAAGATCGGAATTAAAAGTTCTGGAAGACTATCGGTTTATCCCGAAAAAATTGGCTAACATGATATTCAGCCATCTGCGGAGCACGGCATAAGAGTAATGCTGGGCGGCGATATCGTAATTGGTGTTGACCATATTTGCGCGATGCTCGGGAGTCTCCAAAATAGCTTTGACCTTTGACACGGTTTTGCGCGTCAGATATCCATCCATGGCGATTAAATCAAATCCTTTGGGCTCGATATCCTGCACAAAAGTAGCATAGCGGTTAATCAGCAAGGGCTTTTTGAAGTAAACAGCCTCTAAAAATGCATTACCGAAACCCTCATATAAACTCGGGTAGGTAATGAAATCAGCATGCGGATATACATCCCAGAGTGAATGGGTTTCTTTCTGGTTCACATCCGGATTCATAGGATCTGACATATGGATGTTGATGACGCGCAGGTCAACCCCGCGTTGTTTGGCATCTTCCTTTAGCCAATTGGCATAATCAAAGCCTTCGTCTCCGGCTTCATGGGTTATGATCAGTTTGTAACGCGGGTCGTTTAATTCCTCGACCAATTGAACGGCATGTTCGATCCCCTTGCGCTGAATGATGCGTGTGGGCTGTACAATTTTAACATCATTTTTTTGCAGCCCAAGGGACTGCCAGAAGGCTTCGGTTTGCCTTTCATTGATTTGGGGCGGGTTTTCGAAATCAAGCACATTGGGGATAATAATTGATGAAATCCCCGTTCGTAGAGCCAATTCCTCCTGCGCCGCCGAATTGATGACCACATGTTCGATACTGGGTAGCTTCGGTGGAAATGCCATTCTGAGATAATCACCGACGGCATTGACAACAAAACGGGTCCTTTCCCAGTAGAAATCATGATGGTGCGCAATGGTGGGAATCTGGGTTTCGGCAATTATTTCTGTCAGCGCGATACCTAAAGGTATATGCATTGGAATGGTCAGAATATTTTCAGCCACCAGAAGATGGATGTCAAAGGCCCGGATGAATTCATTTAGCTGTTTCTTTAGATGGGCTTTTAAATCAGAAATCGCGTCGCTGACAGCAGGGTCACGTCGCTTTTTCCCGAATATCTGCGCATCGATCCAGCGGTTTTTTTCATGATGAAAAAAGGCTTCGGGTACCAGAAAACTTCTTTCGGGACTGCGGTCCAGCAGCCCTGCAAACCAAAAATGACGGTGGCCGCAGGTTTTAAACACGCTGGACCATTTGCTGGCTTCAAGTGTGACGCCATCGGTTCCCGCAAATCGAGTTGATACAAATCCAATATTCTTAGGCATCATTTAAGGTCGACCCTTTTTCAATTTGCCGGTCAAAAACCGGCATGGCTTACTTTCCCATTTACGAATACGCTCTATTAGCCTATTATTAAACATTAAGCTAAAAAATCCATTTAAGGCGATTACCCGCAATTAGAACGATGGACACCCTCGCTAATAGGTAAGGATTTGCATTATTCGGTATTTTCGTCAAGACGAGATTTTAGGAATCTAACAAATAATGAAATATAAGCGGATGCTGAGTAAAGAATTTATTTTCATCTTATCTGTTTTTTTGGCATTCGGTTCTGCCTGCGGGAATGCTGAAAATACAAATGATTATACGCGTCTGCTGGAGCTTATTCAACTCGAAGACCGCCAACAGCCGCTATACGCTTTTAACGATTTTGAGGAAGACTTCGATAAGGCCAGCTATCGGGCCACGCGACAGTATCTAAATGCGCACCCTGGATTGATCGAACGCATTAAACGTACACTCAAAGGCGGAAAGCTGCGGTGGAAACTTAAAAATATGAAGCACCGGTTGTTGTTTGTCCCTGAAAACCGAACCGAATACGCAACCCTTTACAAAAATTATTGCCTCGATGTTATCCATGCGATCTTAGATAAAACCGGATTTGATAATCCCTATGACAGCATTCAAATCTTGAACCACAGCAAACCGGAGATTCATGGCGGAAAGGATGGTGTCACCGCCTATGTCGTTCATAATCTCGCCAAAGAATATGTCAGCACCTACATTTTCTCTAATCAAACTGATAAAAAAGTAAAAATTGAGCTCAAAGGTCAACTCTATAGCGGTGAGGTCGGCGCCTATTCGAGCACCTTAATGATGAACGCAGACGGTACGATAGAATTCCTAAAAGACAAATATACCATCTGGCAAAATAGCGCCGAAAATCCGTATACCGCATTAATGGTGCCTGCCGAAGAAACCCTGCATATTGCCCTCAGAGAGCATACCGAAAGGGCCATTCGAAATACGCTTATGGGCATGGATCCTCAAAGCCCAAAAAATGCGCAGAAAATAGTAGAAGATTGGATCGCGGTTGAAGAAGCGGTAATCGGCGGTATTGTCTTTATGTTGCTGCCGCCGATTCTGTTAGACTACCTGGCGGAATTGCCGGCGTCCTGGATTGAAAATGATAGGGAAGTAAAAAACCAATATAAAAAATATCGCCATCTCGAGAAAGGGATCAGCTTGGTGGGGGAAATAGGGTATCAGGAAGCGATCCGATTATATTCAGAAAATCCAGCGGCATTCCGAGACCTTCTTTTGTAAGCCCAACCAGTGCAGTCGCCTTGCTCAATTTTCCACTAAACAGATAGGGGGTGCCAGGTCTCATTTAAAAAGGCTGCCCCGGGGCGCAGCGGGCCAACTCATCCGGCCGTGATCCACTTCGGCCGCCAGCTTGAAACCCAGCATTTTATAAATCAGTTTGGCAACTGCAAAGGCTGAATTACGGTCTTGTGCATCACCACAAAACTCCACGACATCCATGCCAACGATGTTCTTTGCCATAAATATTTGCTGCAATAGAGCGACGGCTTCGTCCCATAAAAACCCACCGGGTTCAGGCGTTCCGGTACTGCGCACAACGCTCCAATCAAAAACATCCACATCCACCGTCAGGTAGACCGGGTCAGCCAGCGCGTTGAGTGCGGCCTGAACATCAAATGCGCCGCTGCGAAAGGCGGCCATGGTGCACACTGCCAGGTCTTCGTGTTCGATTCTGCGGGCCTCCCGAAGAGACAAGCTGCGAATGCCAATCTGCAGGGTGTTGGGGGTCAGTTCACGAATGCGGGACATTGCGCAGGCGTGGCTGTGCGGGCTGCCGTCATAACTGTCTCTGAGGTCGGCATGGGCGTCGAGCTGGATGACCGATATTGTTTTATACTTTTCGCATAGGGCCCTCAAACAGGCGCTGCTGATGGAATGGTCACCGCCCAGGATGACAACAAATTTGTTTTGGGCGATCACGTATTTCGTGAGCTCAAAGACCGCCGCGTTCATCCGTTCAGCATCCGAAAAATTCTCAGGCGGCATAACCGTACTGATGCCCATGCGATATGCTTCAGCCTTGAGGACTTCATCGTACAGTTCCAGATGTCTGGAGGCCTCGATGACGGCATCCGGTCCACCGGCCGTACCCGTTCCGTAGCTCACCCCGCCCTCGTACGGAACCGGCAGGATCGCGACTGCCGCGTTTCTAAAATCGGTATATTGCGGCGGCGGATCCAAAAATTGTAAGGGATTGGATTTCATCGGGCTTTTTCCAGTTCATCGGCCAGTGCCGGTATGCGGGAAATCATTTTCTGGGAGGGTCTTTTGCTGCAATTATCCAGGACGTAGGCTGCTAGAAGCGGGAAAATGATACTGTACTCGCCCCAGATCTGAATCAGTTTTTCTTCGGCTGCCGAGCGATATTTACCCCACGTTACCGATTCGCCAAAAGTGCAGCCGGACAGGCTGCCTTCTTTTTCGATGGCCGTGCCGATCTGAAGCCCTCGCTCGGCGCCGTCATGCTGAATTTTAAGGATCTGGCCAATGGTCGGGCCGGTTTGCTGAATAAAATTTTTGGGCCCGCCGCCACCAAGCTCGACAAAGCTGGTTGCGGCAGCAGCGAACACAATGGCAGCCGAGTCAAATATATCCTTTTGGGCCGACAGCCTAACTGGGTATCCCTCCCTATCCGTCACGAGCAGATTCATGGCAATGGAATGATTGGCCAACGAATCCCAGAAAATGGGGATTTTATGTCTGGCGGCACAAGCGACAAAACTGCGTTCGGGGTGTTTGCTGTTTTCTTGAACCCAGTTTCCCAGCGCATAATTAAATTCCCAGCTGGATAGATTCGACCCGGACAGATGCACTGCATAGCTTTCACGCACGAATTTCTGAATGATTTTGTCCTGCGCTTCAAGGGTTTCTTTTTCCCGGATACCGATATCATAAATTCGGGTGTCCCCGTGTTGCCTGAGCGCATCATCATCATGAATAGGCGAAATGGATTTGACCGGCAGATCGAAAGCGAAATGCAGGTCATGATAGACCTGTGCGCCGGTTGAGCAGATTACATCTATAAATCCGGTCTCCAGCAAAGAAATCACCATTCCGCCCATCCCACCGGCGATTCCGGCACCGGCAATACCCAGCCAGATGGTATCGCCGTCGTCGATCATCTGCCGGTACAGTTGTGCGCCGCGATAAACATTGCGGGCCTCAAATGATGTCTGCCCCATGGCGGCAACGATCTCTGTGATCGACATACCCCCTGACAGGGCTGGCGGAACAATATTCGGTGCCTTTTCAAACAAAGAATGCCTGTCGTTCATCATATCGCCTTGCATTTATTTAGTCAGCATAAGAGATTTAAAAGAAAAGATTACGGGATTAATCCAGCAGCATGACAGCAGCGGCAATGACAGTTGTCCACAGCCCTTCTTTGTGACCCCGGGCAGATTGCGCGATGCTGCGCGACACGAATAGTTTGCTGCCAACCTTGTAAGCCTGCTTGCGCTCATCCCAGGCCACATCCGGATCCATTTCAATTCCCAGAGTGGATGCCAGCATAGTTGCGGCCAGGTCTTCGGCAAAATCTGCGGATTTCTTTCTGGTCTCGCCACAGGCGTGATGTTCACTGATGTATCCATATTGGCGGTTATTTTTGGGTCGAGCCAAACCGATAGCCGCTGAAATCAAGCGATTGGGTTCATTGGTATCCTCGCGGGACAAAACAACAAACGTAATCTGACCGGCCCTTAACTCATTTATCCCGTTATCCTGAGAAATAATTTTGCAGTCCGGCGGCAGGATGCTGGATACATACACCAGGTTGCATTTTTCAATGCCGGCACTGCGGAGGGCCAGCTCAAAACTCTGCAGCTTATTGCGGTGATAGCCCACCCCTTTTGTGAAAAACATACGCCTGGGAATGAGTTTGTACAATTTCGGCTCCTGCTTTGAAAATCGCATGCAAATTTGCAGCATCCGTTACGGTTTCTGCGCAGCTGAGCAATGCTTAAAAAGCGATTTCATAATTGCCGCTGCAGTACGTTCAAGAGGTAAAGGGGAACAATTCCCAATTTGATGTATCTTGCCTGTATCTTTGAAGGGAGATCTACAAAATTTTTCAAGCGCCGTCTAAAATTATTTGAATTGCACGTGCATTTCATTTCATAGGCGAAGTTATACATGGTTGTGGAATAATCAAATGTAATCTGATGCCCGGCATTGATCGGCACAATGGCGACCAGTTTGATTGTATCGATATTGAATCGTATCCCGCAGTTGGGCTCGCATGAATGGTTCACGTAATCATCATGCTGGCCGGAGGGCCCCATAAATAGATTTTCTCCTATTTGGAGATAATAATCCGTATCGGCAGTATAGGGTTCAGGTAGGTCTTTGATATCGACCACCGGCCCTTTAAACTTTAAAATCTCTTCCCCGGCCTTAAACGGCTCCTTCGCAAAAACACCCTTGCCATGGGCGCAATTTTTCGCCTCCAGTTTTCTCATAACAAAAAAAGGGGATGATCCCCTCTCCTCAAGCAGCTTGAATGCGGATACGGTAAACACCGAGGTGCCCTCAGTTTCCACCGTCGCTTCCTTTGCTGCTCATGGCTAGTTTGTTTGCTGTGTGTTTGTTGCTCGTCGCTTTTTCCGGTCTGCCTCCATTTTGCCTGTCTACCCGCAAATCAGTTCGATACTTGAGCATCGAACGCTTGACCCAAATGCTCAAGCAGCCTTATCGGCAGTTCTTCTAATATCGAGCCAGCCGGTGCTCCTGTTAAAACTGCCCTCGAAAAGAATCATTTCCGGGTAGCGATCCAGGGCGTCATAGTTGTTAATGACCGCATCACTGTTGACGGCCTCTTTGGGATCGAAGATCCTTATATCAAAAATATGTTTGTCGGTTGTGGGTCGCACTGCCCCCTTCAACGACCAAACCCAATCCGGGTCCAGTTTTAATTGGGTAACCAAATAGATCCCGACGCGCTCCGGCAAATCCTTGGGTTTCGGTAGTTTTGATGATTTTTGGTCCAGGTTCTGGCCGTTGGCTGTCTTGGTTTTCCAAAATTTCCAGTTCATCTGTTTTTCCCCCTTTGCCCCATAATGTTTAAGCAAAGAGAGGGGGGGGTAACCCCTCTCTTTGCTAAGTCAAAATTTTATTCTTCAACAATTTGAAAAGATGAGACGTTTATAATTTTTGTGCCCTCGGCTTCCATAACCGTACCTTTTACGGTTACTTTCTGGCCGGTCATCTCCATGAGCTCATTGCCCTCGTCACCTTCGGCAATATCGTAGGTCATGCCACTGTTGTCGACCAGCTGACCGTCTTCGTTAATAACGCCTGAGATGCTGACTTCCGATCCGGCCACCGCCATTCCTGAAAGAAAGACGGTCAGACCAACGATTAAAATGCCTAAAAAAATCTTCTTCGTGTTTTTTTTCATTATACTATCCTCCATGGTAATAGTTGTTAACGCTGCCTTTAAAGGCATTTTTTTGATGCTTTGGACCAGGTTTTCAGTTTGCTAAAGTTTTTAACGTTGATAATCCTTTTTCCTTTCTGAATTTGTGTTATTCCCTCGATCTCTACTTCTTGTCTTAAAAGCGGTTTTAGTCTGGCAATCTGGTCTTTATCCGTGATCAGATACTCCTCCTCATCGCGAGTGGCGATGGCCAGATCGACCACGTTGCCGTTGTTATCCCAGTTGGCAGGTATAATGATACCTTCGATACAAATCATCGTTGATTCCAATTTTTCTTTGCGACACCATTTCAATTGCTTACTGGTGCTCTAGATCAGCAATCAGCATGCCAATTCGACAAGCACTTGAAATCATATTGGTTACTAATTTTTGCAGATTTAGGGTCGGAACTATCAGTTCCCGAATTTACAGTTCATTGTTCACGGATAGAGAGAGAGGGGCGCCAGATGGAAGGTCTATTCAGGCAAAATACAGACAGGAAGCCTGAATTCCGAAATTAAATATTCTCGGAATCAGCGGTTCTGATTTAACATAAAAAAAACGTTTGCCAGGTTACAGGTTTTTAAAGTCTTCTTTTCTGATGCCGTGTTTATTCATCAGCTTGTTGAGCTGGCGGGTGCTGATACCGGCGACTTCAGCCGATTCAGCGATCTTTCCTTTATGGCGGATTAAAACATTTTTCAAATAATTTCGTTCAATATCCTCGACACCGCGCTGCCGGGCCTGGCTTAACGTCAGGTTTTCACTGGATGGGATAAATAGGGGATTGTCGTCAGATTCAAAGAGCTCATTGGGAAAACTTTCCGGCGTCAGTTCATCTGTTGTTTCCAGTATATAAGCCCGTTCGATCAAATTTTCCAACTCCCTTATATTACCCGGCCAGGAATACCTGCTGAAGGCCTCCAGCACATGGGGATGGATTGCATGTATTTTTTTTAAAGAAAAATTGTTCAATTTTTTTAAAAAAATCTCGGTTAATACCGGGATATCTTCGATGCGCTCACGCAACATCGGTATTTCTATGGGAAATACATTGAGCCGGTAGTAAAGGTCTTTTCGAAACAGCCCCTCGTCGCACATCTTTCTCAGATCCGCATTTGTGGCGGCAATCACGCGCACATCCGTTGTAAGGATTTCCTCACCACCCACCCGCTGAAAGGTCCCGTCCTGCAGAACCTGTAATAACTTGATCTGGGCCGAGGGCGTTATCGTGCCAATCTCATCCAGAAAAATGGTTCCACCTTTGGC
>JASFEV010000100.1:0-13764 GCA_050124655.1 Desulfobacterales bacterium | reverse complement strand
CTTCACCGATTTCCGATCGAGTAGGGGGAGGCCTCACAGCCTCCCTCTCTCACACCACCGGGCATACGGTTCACGTACCACGGCGGTTCTTTATGTTAATACCGGTCCAAGCCGCCGCAGCGTCTGAAGCATGCAAATCAACCCGAACTGATCAAAGTAGCGTCTGGGCAGTGCCTGGTTCATGTGGGAAGCCCCGGCATTAAACCAGGGGCCGCGCTGATTAAACGCCGAGCGGGCCGCCCTTTCCTCCGACAGCCCCAGCTTCAAAAGCCTCTGGAAGCGTTTCCAGGGCCGCTTCCACTGCCGCCACAGAATGCAGCGCAAGTGGCGGCGCAGCCATTGATCCAACTGCTCAGCAAATCCGGCAAACTCCGACAAGCGAAAGTAGTTAATCCACCCGCGGATCACTGGATTGAGGTCCTGCTGAATGAACCGTTGCAGGTTGCGCCCTCGTCCCTTTCGAAACAGCACTTTCAGGTTGCTTTTGAAGCGTTTGATCGACGCTTTAGCCACGCGCATGCGAGCTTTGCGGTGCCAGCTGAAGCTGTAGCCGAGAAACTTGCGCTGCCATGGTCTTGCCACCGCGCTCTTGTTCAGGTTGACCCTCAGCTTCAACTGCTGCTCGACAAACCGTGTGATCGATGCCATCACACGCTCGCCGCTTTTGCGGCTGCCAACGTAAATGTTACAGTCGTCGGCATACCGACAAAAGCTGTGCCCGCGCCGTTCCAACTCCTTGTCCAGCTCATCAAGCACGATATTCGACAAAAGCGGTGACAGCGGACCGCCCTGCGGCGTGCCCTTCTGTTGCACCGATACCACACCCCCTGACAGCACCCCGGCCCGCAAGTAGCGGCGAATCAACTTCTTAACTCGCCAATCCTTGACTTTGCGGCCCATCTTGGCCATCAGCTTCTCGTGGTTGACTTCGTCGAAAAACTGCGCCAGATCCATGTCCACCACCCAGCGCTTACCATCATGCTGATATTGCCTTGCCTGCAACACCGCCTGATGTGCACTGCGTCCCGGACGAAATCCAAAACTGCTCTCGGAAAACTCCGGCTCCAACAGCGGACTTAACACCTGATGCAGCGCCTGCTGTATCAGCCTGTCCAGCACCGTTGGAATGCCCAGGGGTCTCAATCCGCCACTTGTCTTGGGGATCGCAACCCTTTTGACCGGCTTCGGCTTATAGCTGCCTTCCAATAGCCGCTCTTTGATCACAGGCCAGTGCGCGCGCAGAAAACCCCCCAGTTGTTTGACGCTCATGCCGTCCACCCCCGGGGCGCCCTTGTTCTGCTTTACACGACTGTAGGCCCTTTGCATGTTCGAGCGCTCGACCACACGCTCCATCAACTGCAATTGCTCGGGAACAGGCACTCCTTTTGCCAATGGGGGCATTGTCATGCTCATGCGGCCTCCCCCGGGTTCCGCCCGGTACACTCCGCATCAGCACCGCACATCTCAGTACGATCTTCTATGGCTCCAACCTCACGCACAGCAAAAGCTCCTGTCCTTAACACAAAGTTTGGCCCTTCACCCCTGGTCGGTGGGGCTATTATGGCCTCGGCTGACTCCTGACGGCACCTCCTGTCGCCTCGCGACGACAGTAGCACAAATGGCATGCCGTCAGGCCTCCCCGGGTAATGCGCACCTGCCTTCACGCTTATGCCCGCCGCATCTACGCAACCGCCTTCTGTTCAGGTATCGGACTTTAGAGATATAGGCCTCCTCATCCGGCGGCTGCGCCTCATATGCGATTCCTGTTCGTCGGGCCAGCGCTTTGCCTTCGGCTTCCTTCCCACCTCACCTCACGATGACGCAGTTGCCGTTCGGCTAACACTTCCCCCTGACGGGCGTGTAGAGGACTTGCACCTCCAAGCAGGTGCGCCCTGCCGGGCGCACCCATAAAAAAGCGGGATCCTCATGGATCCCGCTTTGAAGAGAGGAAATGAGAGCAATGCAATCGATCAGACAGATCCGAAGATAGTGTTCGGAAAATTACAGGGCAGCGCCAGAAGTATAAAACTAACTGCCGGAACCGCCTGCACCACCGGGACCGGAGCCGCCTGAACCACCACCAGGACCACCCGAACCGCCGCCGCTGCCGGAACCCGAACCACCACCGGAGCCGGAGCCCGAACCGCCGCCGGGGCCGGGACCGCCCGGTGCATTGCCGCCCCCGCCGCTCGATCCGGTGCTTTGGCCACCGCCTCTCTGATCGCCGTGTGGGCTTTCAAAGCTCTTGCCCTGCTCGATGGAACGACTGTAACGGGCCGCAAGGCTCTGGGAGCTGGTTGTTCTGGAATCGTCTCGAAAGGCTGCGCGCATATTTTGCATCTGCGCAGCGCTGAACTGATGCTGCAGCGCCTGGTGGATAAGCGCTTCGGTTTGTGATGGGGATACACTCAGACGGGCCATGTCCCTGGCCGTTTTAAACGTCTCTATCGCCAGGAGGTCTTGCTGGTCGGTTTTCAGGGTGCGCGCTTGTTCCTGAAGACCGTCGGTGATGGATTCAACACTTTTCGGGGGCAACCCGGCGGTCAAACACGCGGCGATGACATGCCCCATCTGATTCATCTGCGATTTGCTCACGGTGAACTTCATGGCCTGTTTAAGCGCGAAATCATACCGCGCCCGAACCGTCTCCATTGCGCCGACGATCCGGCTTGCCTGAACTTGCTTGGTCATACCTTCAAAGGCTTTATTGATGATGGGGTCCGGCGGCAGGCCCTGGGTTTGGGCGTTGAGCAGCACCTGATGCGCTTCGGAAATCTGCTGTGCGTCAAACCGATTTTGTACCATGGCCCGAGTCACTTCAATGGCACGCACAGACTCCAGGCCGGATTCAATCAGATCGCGTGTGCTCTGTACAACCGCCTGTGGAGCGATGCCGGAAAGGGCCTGGTCCACCTCGTCTGCACCGGCACTGGCAGTCGCCAGCAGCAGTATCCCTGCTGCACACCCGATTTTTTGAATTATTGTTTTCATGACAAACTTTAATTCATTTTGTTCATGACGCCGACCTTAACGGACGGGATCAAAAATACAGTTTTCGTAACCGAAATCATCGGCTTCCCGGATATCACACCCGGGAAGGTAAAGCGCTCCATCGACCATAAAAAAATACCTGAACTCGATGTCCGCCGGAACCGAGATTTCCCAGGTGCCGGCCCGCTTTTTTGGAACGCTGTGCAACCTGAACTCATCGAGAGAATAGGCGAATTCGACTTGCTGCGCAGCCGGCAGATCCAGATAGAAGGTCACCTGATCATCCTCCACTCGGTAAAATTGGCTGGCGCAGCCGAATGTCAGAAGCAATTCGGAGAAAAGGGCGATCAAACATATTTTCATACCCTCCTATGTATATCTAAAATTGAATTTTCGCCACCAAAATCATCTTTCTCGCGCGTCAAAATCGTCGGGTCGGGTATGCGCCGGCCGCCCTCGATGATATAGCTGTAATGGTGTTCACCCGGATAGAGATCAACGGTCACCTCCCAATAGCCGCTGACGCCCATTTTTTTCATGGGGATGGTATTCCAGCCGCTGAAACTGCCGGCAAGCTCCACCTGACCGGCGTCGGGCTGATAAAGGACGAATCGGTAAGGCACGGTCGAGATTTTCGTCTCCGGCTGGGCAAAGAAAACAATCAGCAGCGCCGCGGCCAGTCCGCACATAAAAGCGGCGGCCGGTTTCCAGAACCGCATATTTAGTCTGGGCTGCACATCGAATCTGGCTTCGCGAATGCGATCGACCACCCGGTCGCGGATCATTTTTTCCTGCTGCAATAAACCGATGGTTTCGTCTTTCACTGCCGCGTCGGCGTGGATCGTCGTGACAAAATTGATTTTTTCATCGATATTCATCTCGTCATCGATGAACATGCTGATCATATGGTCCTTCATTTTTGGTCCCTTCCCCCAAGGATGCCTCTGAGTTTGACGCGGGCACGGTGAACTCTGACCTTGACATTCTGCTCGCTGGTGTGGTGAATTTCCGCAATTTCACGGTAGGACAAATCGCTGCTGACAACCAGGCTCAAAAAATCCCTTTCAGTCTCATCCAGATGCTGCATTGCCGCCAGCGTGCGCCGGTATTCATCCCTGACCATCATATGATGTTCCGGATTTCCCCCTGAAGGCTCGTTTTCGTCGCAAAGTTGCGTGTTGCGTTTTGATTTGCGCCGATGGTCTGTAAGGGCGTTGCGTGCGATCTTAAACAGCAGCGGCGCACTCGGCTCGCGTTTACCGTACCGTGCAAGATAGCGGGTAAAACTTTCCTGCATGATGTCGCCGGAAAGGTCATAATCACCGCTGGTACGCATCAGGTACGCAAAGAGCATATTTTTATATCGGTTGTAAAACGACCTGAATTTGTCCACTTTTGATATATAACGTAAATCAGCGAAAAAAGTTACACATTTTTAAATTCAGATGATATTCTCTTGTAATAATCCCCGCTGCCGAAAAGAAAGCGCTGATGGATCGTTCTCAAATCATTTGATTTTTTTAAAAATGCAGTCTAATTAGTAGAGAACTGTAAACTCCAGTAAAGTGCAAGGAATGGCCCCTATGAATTCAGCTGACAAAAAAACCGCTAAATCTGAAAAAACAAATGGCGAATTTTCACCACCGCCGAATTTTATCAAATACATTATCAACGAAGACCTCAAGGCCGGCAAAAACGATGGACGTGTCCATACGCGCTTTCCGCCCGAGCCCAACGGATATCTGCACATCGGGCATGCCAAATCCATCTGCTTGAATTTCGGGCTGGCCGAGGAATACGGCGGCCTGTGCAACCTGCGTTTCGATGATACCGATCCGGCAAAAGAAGAGGTCGAATATGTAGAGTCCATCAAACAAGACGTTCGCTGGCTGGGATACGACTGGCAAGATCGTCTCTACCACGCCTCGGATTACTTTGAACAACTCTTCGAATATGCGGTCCAGCTGATCAAAAAGGGCAAGGCCTATGTGGACAGCCTCAGCTCGGATGAGATCCGGGAGTATCGCGGCACCCTGACACAACCCGGTAAAAACAGCCCCTTTCGTGAGCGCTCGATTGAAGAAAATCTGGATATGTTCGAACGCATGCGGGCGGGAGAATATGATGAAGGCGAACATGTGCTCAGGGCCAAGATCGATATGGCCTCCCCCAATATGCTGATGCGTGATCCCACCCTGTATCGCATAAAAAAAATCCCCCACTACCGCACCGGCGGTATGTGGGTGATTTATCCCATGTATGACTTTACCCATTGCCTGTCGGATTCGATCGAGGGCATCACCCATTCGATTTGCACCCTCGAATTTGAAATCAACCGCGAGCTCTATGACTGGATTCTGGATCAGTTGGAGGTCTACCATCCCCAGCAAATCGAATTTGCGCGCCTCAACCTCAACTATACGGTGCTCAGCAAGCGCAAGCTGATTCGCCTGGTGGAAGAAGGCCATGTCGCCCGTTGGGATGATCCACGCATGCCGACGATATCGGGTTTACGGCGCCGCGGATACACCCCAGAATCCATCCGCAATTTCTGCGAACGCATCGGGGTGGCCAAAGCCGACAGCATGGTGGATATCGCCCTGCTGGAATACTGCATCCGGGAGCAACTGAATAGAATTGCACCCCGGGCAATGGGTGTTTTGCGGCCATTGAAGGTCATCATTGACAATTACCCGGAAGGTCAGGTGGAAGAACTGGACGCCATCAACAATCCTGAAGATCCGGATATGGGCACCCGCAAAACTCCCTTTTCCCGTGAGCTGTATATCGAGCAGGATGATTTCATGGAAGAACCACCCAAAAAGTTTTTCCGCCTGGCGCCGGGCCGGGAAGTCCGGTTGCGCTATGCCTATTTCATTACCTGTGTCGATGTCGTCAAAGATCCGGCAACCGGAGAAGTAACCGAACTGCATTGCACCTATGACCCGCAAACCCGTGGCGGCGACGCACCGGACGGCCGCAAGGTCAAAGGAACCTTGCATTGGGTTTCGGCCGCACATGCGCTCAAGGCCCAGGTGAACCTGTATGAACATCTGTTTGTGAAAGAAAACCCCAATGCAGTCGAGGAGGGCAAGGATTTCACCGACTATATAAACCCTAACTCCCTTGAAATATTGATAAATTGCATGGTGGAGCCCAGTTTGGCCGACGCCCGGCCCGGCAATCGCTATCAATTCGAGCGTCTGGGCTATTTCAGTGTCGATACAAAAGATAACACACCGGATTCTTTAGTATTTAATCGTATCGTCACCCTGCGGGATACCTGGGCAAAAATTCTTAAAGCCCAGCAGCAAAAAAAATAGCCCCTTAGCTCAAAACCGCATTGACTATTGAATTGTCATATAAATTATGGTAGCAACATTATCCAGATGAGGGGGTGATATCCTCAAGATAATCCTAAAATTCAAAAATCCGATTTCGGGGTGGTTTGCCGGTCAGACTCTAGCAAAGCGAATATTTAGTTTCCCAAGGTTTTCTGGTTGAAATGCCCATTTCGAGATCACCGGCACCCTGTTTTTTCCGGTCAATCAGACGGAAAGCATGGCGCATGTCTTTCAGCTTGTCGATTTTGTCGTGCCGCAGTTCTATTTATTCCCAATCAGACGGGAATGCCATTAACAGCGGCCGGAGGAGAGCAGATCTGGGTTAAAAGTAGGGGTGATTTCGGATGTGAGTTCGTTGTAAGTACTTAAAGGGGAAGCACATTGGAGAGTCTAAGGCTGCCACCCCGAACCTTCTCTAAAAGCTATCTCAATAATGCATCTAACGCCCAATGGTCCGCCAATATTTCTGGCGGATTAAAAACCGTTTCAAATTTTTAAAAAACAAGTAACCTAAAATAAGTAGAAGTGGTTTAAAAATATCAGATAAGGTTCAAGGGCAAGGCGTCCCGCGAATTGGAAGCGGAGCGTACACGGAGTACGTGAGCATTGCAATTTGCGGGACAACGCAGCCATTGGGCCTTAGATGGGATTTTGAAACCACTTCTAAAATACGATGCCCACATAGCCGACAAAACTATCCCCTGGATTTTTATCATAGCTGGTGGCATACGCGACAGTTTCTGCTTGGCGGGCACCGAGATGTTTTGCAGTCTGGATGGCAGTGGCAGCGGCACCGGCGCAACACGCGTTATGGCTGGTCAGGGCCTCGTTGATGATCATTTCAGCATCCATATCCATCATCAGATCAATGATGCGACGGTCGTTTTGATGGCGAACCCAATCAACCGCCTGGGGACCTGCGCCTTCAGAAACAAATCCGTAATTCGGACCATAATGGGTTAAATCGGTCGATCCAATCACCTTAACATTCAAATCCAAACGTTTGGCGATATCAACGACCGCCCGGCCGATTGCCAACGAGCTCTTGGCGGGCGGCACCCCCATAGCGACTATCCGCACATTTTCAAAGAAATACTTGATAAAGGGAAGCTGAAGCTCAATGGTATTATCCTGGGAAAAGTTATTGAAGGATTCCAGGGTAAAGGAAAATTGCCTGGCCAGCTCACCGGCCAACTGCTCTTCAACGATCAGTTCACCAAAGGGTGTCTCCCACGCACCTTCGGCCATCATCACGCAGCGGTCATTGGGATGAAGATGCATCCCAAAAATCGCCAGGACATCGGGCGGATCATCCGATGTCAGGCAATTGATCACATTGCAGGCGATACTTCCCGAAAAATACCAGCCGGCGTGCGGTACAATACCGCCGACCCGCTCGCCGTTCGCAAGATCGAGATTCCGACCCTCTGCCAGAAATCCCTTGATTTCTTTTTCGCATTCAGCCGGGCTTGAAGGATACCAGCTGCCGGCGAATACGGCTCTTCTGAGTTTTGTGGATTTCATAGCCGTCCTCCTGATATCGGGCTCAAGGCTCAAGGCAAAAGGCTTGGGGTTCTTGGTTCGTTATGACGAATGTGGCTGGTACCGGAGAAGAGTGCAAAAATTCGAATATGTTAGACTATGGGCTTCTGGTGCAAACGGATAATGCCTTTGGTCTTACGCCGTGTGCCGGTTAATTAGAGCGAATAGATGACGTAAATAAAACGGACTTCTTTTTAATGTCTGTAATTTAATATAAAAGATCAATAAGCAATTGTCCATGCCCTTTTCTAAATAGCGCCCTATAGCATGGGTCGATATTGTATTGTGTAAAGCTGTTGTTAAATGGAAAACCTGGGCTGGATCGCTTTCTTTTTAAAAAAAAATGATTAATATGGTATCTGGAAGTTTAGCAGCATCAGCGTATTTGCGCTGTTTAAATAATCATTTCACGGGAGGCTTCTATGTGGGAATATACGGATAAAGTTAAGGATCATTTTCTGAATCCCCGCAATGTAGGGATCATTGAAGATGCCGATGGCGTTGGAGAGGTCGGCTCAATTGCCTGCGGTGATGCCCTGACATTTTATTTCAAGCTCGATGAAAACGGTAAAATTAAAGACGCCACATTTCAAACATTTGGTTGTGCCAGCGCGATTGCCTCTTCTTCGGCCCTAACTGAAATGGTCAAAGGCAAGACGCTGGAGGAGGCCAAAAGTATTACTAACGAAGACATTGCTGAGTACCTGGGGGGGCTGCCCAAAGAAAAAATGCATTGTTCGGTGATGGGCCGCGATGCGCTTGAAAAAGCCATCAGCTGTTATCTAGATGAACCCGAAAAAGAGGTTGAAGGGGAAATTGTGTGCGAGTGCTTCGGTGTGACCGACCGTGAAATCGAGCGGGTGGTTCGCGAAAATCATGTTTCGACCATCGAAGATGTTACCGACTATGTCAAAGCAGGTGGCGGCTGCGGTAACTGCCATGACCGCATCCAGGAAATCATTGACACAATTTTGGGCAAAGACAAACCGGTTCCCAAAAAAGCACCGGCCTTAACCAATTTGCAAAAAATAAAACTGATTGAAGAGAGCATTGAGCGCGAGATCAATCCCACCTTGAAAAAGGATGCCGGCCGGCTGGAATTGATCGATGTTGACGGCAATCGCGTCCTGGTCCGCCTGGGCGGTTCCTGTGCATCCTGTGCCAAGTCACCGGTAACATTAAAGCACTACGTTGAATCGAAGTTACGGGAGCTGGTTGCACCGGACCTCGTGGTTGAGGAGGTACAGTAATGACAGTCATTTATGTTGATAACAATGCAACAACCAAAGTCGCGCCGGAAGTGCTGGAAGCCATGATGCCCTATTTTAGTGACTTTTACGGCAATCCCTCCAGCATGCATTCTTTCGGCGGAAATGTTGCCGGGGCCATTAAGACCGCCCGCGAAAATGTTGCCCATCTGATTGGCGCCGCGCCTTCAGAAATCGTTTTTACCAGCTGTGGAACAGAAAGCGACGGCACGGCTATTCGTGCAGCCATCGAATCCTACCCAGATAAGAGACATGTTGTCACATCCAGAGTGGAACACCCGGCCATAAAAAATCTTTATGAATCCCTGTCAAAAAAGGGATACCGCACGACATTCGTCCCGGTAGATGATAAGGGCCGACTCGATTTAGACTATTTGTACAATAGCTTAAGTGAAGATACGGCTGTTGTCAGCTTGATGTGGGGCAACAACGAAACCGGAGTGCTTTTTCCCATTGAAGAAATCTCACGTGAGATCAAAGACCGAGGGATTTTATTTCACACCGATGCGGTTCAGGCCGTGGGGAAAATCCCCATCAACGTCAGCGAAAGCGGCATTGATATGCTCTCGCTTTCCGGCCACAAATTTCATGCGCCCAAGGGAATCGGTGCGCTGTATATCCGCAAAGGTACCAAATTTTCCCCGTTTATGATCGGCGGCCACCAGGAAAGTGGACGCCGGGGGGGCACAGAAAACACAGCCGCGATCATCGGCCTGGGCAAAGCCGCCGAAATAGCCGCCGAACACCTTAAAAATGACGGCTACGCTGCCGTTAGCCGGTTGCGGGACAAACTTGAGCATAATCTGCTGGAAAAAGTGCCCAATGCAATGGTCAACGGCGACCCGACCAGCCGCCTTCCCAATACCACCAGCATTGCCTTCGAGTATGTGGAAGGCGAAGCCATCCTTTTGATGATGAATGAACACGGCATTTGCGCCTCTTCGGGTTCAGCTTGTACATCCGGTTCACTGGAACCCTCACATGTCTTGCGCGCCATGGGGGTTCCCTTTACCGCAGCCCACGGCTCCATCCGCTTTAGTCTCAGCCGTTACAATGCCGAAGATGAAATCGATGTGATTATAGAAACGCTGCCGCCCATCATCGAGCGGCTCAGAGAGCTGTCGCCTTTTTGGAAACAAGCTATGGAAGGGTAGAAAGTTCGGTATTCAGGTATTCGGTATTGGGTATTTGTGATATGTTATTGAAGTTTGTGCTTGTTCTATACGAATACCAAATACCTGATAACTAATACCTATTTTTTTGTTTAATTTTGTCGATCAGCCATTCGATCCAGGCGTCGAGGCCTTCCTCGGTTTTAGCCGAAATTTCAAAAACGGGCATCTGCGGGTGAACCTGATGGATAAAATCAATCGCCTTTTGTTTGTCGAAATCCAGATAGGGCAGCAAATCAATTTTATTTAAAAGCGCCGCCTCGCATTCCCTAAACATCAGCGGGTATTTGACCGGTTTATCTTCGCCTTCGGTCACACTCAAAATCACAACGCGTGAATCCTCACCGATATCAAATTCAGCCGGACAGACCAGATTGCCCACGTTTTCAACGACCAAAAATTCGATATCGTCAAGATCCAGCGTAACGGCCGCCTTTTCGATCACATGCGCCACCAGGTGACAATCGCCCCCGAACTCATCGGTATTGATCTGAACCACCGGCGCCTCGGTATTGGCCAGCCGGTCGGCATCATGGGTGGTACAGATATCTCCGACGATCACCGCACTTTTAATTTCAGGCATGATTCGTGTCAGGGTTTTTTCAAGGGTGGTCGTTTTACCGGAACCCGGCGAGCTCATCACATTGAGTACAAAAATGCCTTTATCGGCAAACAGCCGGCGGTTCTGCTCGGCCATTTTGGCATTTACATCCAGAACGCGGCGCACGACCTTTATCTCGCGGGTGCCGCTTTTTTGGGTACTGACACCTGTCTGAGCATGTTGGGTGTGGTCGTGGTGGGATTTGTCAAATTCTTTATGATGAAAATAGCGTTTTATTTTTAATAGATCATCCGGAATCATGTGTTTCCTCTTCAACCTCGATGGATTCGATGTCGAGTTCTCGTCCGGAAAGAATCTCCAGAGAGCCGCTTTGACATTTTTGGCAAACGAAAACAGGCTCGTCGATCGTCCATTGCGCATCGCAGTCATTACACTTAGCCACAACCGGTATGTCTTCAATGGCCAGCTTGGCGCCGGCAAGGGGCGTGTCTTTGATCGCCACCTCAAAACAAAACCGTAGGCTTTCGGGCACCACCGCAGCCAGTTTGCCGATTTTGAGATTGACTGCAGCAACCCGGGCTTGGCTTAAATCCGCCGGCAGAGAGGCGGTGGCAATTTCGACAATCTGCAAGGCAATACCCATTTCGTGCATTCTGTCGCCTATCGTTTCGTCTTAATAGTCATTTATGGCGCCAAAAAAAACAGCCCACGACTTCGTCGGAGCAGTTATTTGTTATTGGTTATTGGTTATTGGGAATAACGAATAACGGATAACCAATAACCTGCGCATGAACGGCGCATTTGCAATGGTAACTGACCCTGAATGTTACAGCCGATTCGTTGCTTAACTGAAGACTTGGGCGCAGAACTCACCCAAGCTTCCCAGATCTTCACACACATGAACCCCATTGGTTTTCATGGCGTCAATTTTCGCCTGGGCTGTTCCGCTGCTGCCGGATATAATGGCGCCGGCATGGCCCATGCGTCTGCCGGGAGGCGCCGTAAGACCGGAGATAAAGCCCACGACCGGTATGGACATTTGATTGGCAATAAACTCGGAGGCTTCCTCTTCAGCCGTTCCTCCGATCTCTCCGACCATGACCACACCCCGCGTGGCGTCATCCTGCTCAAATGCCTCCAGACAATCAATAAAGCTCGTCCCACAGATCGGGTCACCCCCGATACCGATACAGGTCGTCTGCCCGATGCCCTGCAGGCTTAACTGATGGACCACTTCATAGGTCAGGGTCCCGGACCGTGACACCACCCCGATGGACCCACCGGCTTTGTGAATCGGCCCCGGCATAATACCAATTTTGGCTTCGCCGGGTGTAATAATTCCCGGGCAGTTGGGTCCGATCATGCGAACCGGTTTGGACTGCAGATAACTTTTAACCCGCATCATATCCAGAACTGGGATCCCCTCGGTAATGACCACGACCAGACGCAGTCCGGCATCCGCCGCTTCCATAATCGCATCAGCGGCAAAGGCCGGGGGCACAAAGATCAAGCTGCAGTCAGCACCACTGGCATCAACCGCATCTTGCACGGTATTAAAAACCGGAACATCATCCATTTTTTGTCCGGCTTTGCCGGGCGTAACTCCGGCGACAATCTGAGTACCGTAGTCAATGCAGTGCCGCGTGTGAAATTGTCCTTCTTTTCCGGTAATTCCCTGTACCACAACCCGCGTTTCTTTATCTGCAAATATGCTCACAATGAACTCCTAACCTAATTTAAGCATTAGCTTAAATAAATGGAATAATGGAACGATGGAATGTTGGAATGTTGGAATGCTGGGTTTGACAAAATAAGATCAACTGCTTGATGGATGATCCTGGCTGAAAAGTAAAATCAGAATATCATCAGCTTCGGATACCCATTATTCCATTAACCCACCATTCCATTATTCCATGGCTTATTAAAAACGAATACGATCCAAATGTCGTAAAATTAAGTATCGCCTGCGGCCTCGGAATCTCTACTGGACGACTTCGGCGATTTTTTGGGCGGCCTCTTTTAAATTGGCAGCCGTAATTAGATTCAGACCGGAATCTGCCAGAATTTTGCGGCCCGCTTCCACGTTGGTGCCTTCCATGCGCACCACCACCGGAACTTTGATCCCGGTCTTTTTAGCGGCCTCTACCACACCATTGGCCAGAACATCGCAGCGCAGAATCCCGCCAAAAATATTAATTAAGATGCCTTTGACATTTGGGTCACTTAGAATAATTCGAAACCCGTTTTCGACCATTTCGGCACTGGCTCCTCCACCGACGTCCAAAAAATTGGCCGGCTCTGCCCCGGCCTGTTTGATAATATCCATGGTGGCCATCGCCAGCCCGGCACCGTTGACCATGTTGCCCACATTGCCGTCTAGATTGATATAGTTCAGATTAAATTTGGAGGCTTCCACCTCGAGCGGATCTTCCTCATCAAGATCCCTGTATTCCTGAATATCTGCGTGCCGGAAAAGAGCATTGTCATCGAAATTCACTTTGGCATCCAATGCCATCACGGTTTCTTCAGCTGTGATAACCAGCGGATTGATTTCAAGCAAAGAACAATCCGCCTCAATAAAAAGCCGATAAAGATTTTTTAGCATGGCCACGAACGGTTTCATCACCGCCGAGCTCAAATTCAAACCAAAAGCCACCGCACGGCAATGATAAGCCTGCAAGCCTTGCAGCGGATTTATCGGTACCTTGATAATTTTTTCCGGGGTTTCAGCAGCCACTGCTTCAATATCCATGCCACCGGCTTCACTGGCCATGACCACAATTTGGGCCGATGAGCGATCCGGAATGATGCTCAGATAAAGCTCTTTGGCAATGTTGAGTCCCTGTTCGACCAGCACTTTTTGGACCCGCTGGCCATCCGCACCG
>JASFEV010000099.1:0-13899 GCA_050124655.1 Desulfobacterales bacterium | reverse complement strand
TGATGCAGCAGGGTATGGCCGGTGACGACAAACCCCCATTGGTCCAGCAAAATGCCGCTGTCGGCCAGAAATCCGGTATTGGGCACCAGGCCGATAAAAATAAAGACCCCGTCGATGGGCATTTCCGCTTCTTCACCGCTCTGGTTGTTATGAATCCGCAGCCGGTTCAGCTTGGCGTCTTGGCCCATGAATTCTTTGACCTCGGTGTGCCAGCGCACCTCAATTTGCGGATGGCCGAGGACCTTTTCCTGGATGATCTGGGAAGCCGTGAATTTGCCGCCGCGCACCAGAATGGTGACCTTGTCGGCAAATTTGGTCAGCAGCAGGCTTTCTTCGGTGGCGCTGTTGCCGCCGCCGACCACCGCCACGTGTTTGCCCTTGTAAAAAGGCCCATCGCAGGTCGCGCAAAAGTGCACTCCGGCACCGATGTAGTCGCTTTCCCCCGGCACGTTCAGTCGCTTGTAACGACTGCCGGTGGCGACCAGCAGCGCGTCGGCACTGTACTGGCTGCCGTCTTCGGTGGTGACGCAGTGGTAATTGTCATGGCGGTGAATGCCGGCAATCTGCTGGGCCTGCAGCAGCTCGACGTCGAAACGTTCGGCCTGCCGGCGCAGGCGCTCGGAAAACTCGATCCCGGCCACACCATCCGGAAACCCGGGCATGTTGTCCAGTTTTTCGGTCCCGGCGGCCTGGCCGCCAAAGGCGGCGCGTTCGATCACCAGGGTGTCGATGGCTTCGCGGGCCGTATACAGAGCCGCCGTCAGGCCGGCGGGCCCGCCGCCTAAAACGATCAGATCGTAGTGGCTGCGGGCGGCTTTGGTCTTGAGCCCCAGTTTGGCGGCCAGCTCGGCATTGCTGGGCTCCACCAGAAAAGAGCCGTCGGCAAATGTTATGGTCGGAATGATCCGCTTGCCGTCGTTTTTTTCGATCACAAACTGTTCGGCTTCCTGGTCCTGTTCAATATCCACCCAGTTGTAGGGGATCTGGTGTTCGCCCAGAAACTGCTTGCTGCGCCGGCAGTCCGGGCACCAATGGGCACCGTATACGGTAATTTCTGCCTCAGTCATGTGTGTATCTCCTTTTTAGGTTAGCCAGTTGAGTCCGCCTCCGGCGGATTGAGCCGGTTAGGATCAGAGAGCATCTGCGGTAATTCGATAACCGGTAAACGGGCTAACGGGTAACGGGCTCAACCTTTATAAAATAGCTCCTACTTCTCCAATTCGGCGATCCTATCCGCCTGCTCCGCCACCCGTATTATCCACTGATTGTCATCCTTCAGGTGGATTTCCGCCAGGTGGTTGAACTCTTTGGCCTGATCCGCGAAGCCTTTCAGCAGCCAGGCCTCGGCCAGGTAGTAATAATTCTGGCCATTGGTGGGATGGAGGCTGACCGCCTGTTCCAATACCCGGATGGCACGATCCGGCTGGCGCTCCTCCACCAGACGGCGCCCCTGGTCGGTCAATTGCAGCGAGGCTATCGCCCGCGGGTTTTCTTGAGGTGTTTCCTCGGGTACGGTGATGGCATCTGCTTCAGAAGGATCACCTTTTAAGGGCGGTTTGGGACATCCCATCAGCATTGCAGCCAGGAAGATCAGGCAAATGTTGTACGTGGCTTTATTCGTCATTGATGAGCCCCTTTACCCCCTCGATGATTTTGCCGGCAATGCCGCCTTTCGCGTGCAAGGTGCATTTGCCATCCGGCGTGCGACCTGTCAGGAAATAGATCTCCACCGGATCGGGGCAGCCACCAACGGCAAGCCGACCGGTGACCGGGCAAACCAAAATGCGTTCAACACCCTGCGGGGCCTTAAATTCGATTTCAGATCGGTATTGGGGAATCGCCTTCATCAGATCGGCCCAGATCGGCAGCGCGGCTGCTGCGCCGGTGGCCTTAATCGAGGCCCCGTTGTCAAAGCCCACCCAGACCAGAGCAAGAATATCCGGTGTATAACCCGCAAACCAGGCGTCTCTAAAATCATTGGTCGTTCCGGTCTTGCCGGCCACCGGCCAGGTCACACCCCGCCGTTGCAGCGAACGGGCGGTGCCTTCCTTGACCACGCCCTGCAGCATGCTGGTCATGATAAATGCTTCGGCCGGCGGGATCAAGCGCTCGATCTTCAGATGTTGATGCTCAAGAATGCGATCGTTTTCGTCCACAACACCCTTTAAAGATAATGGGTAGGGTTGTACGCCCTCGGCGGCAAATACACAATAGGCCCGGGCCAGCTCCAGCGGGATGACCTCAAAGGCACCCAGGGCCAGCGAAGGGTAAGGTTTAATCGGTGTCGAAAAATTAAACTTGGCGGCCAAATCGACAATCCGGTCAAGACCGGTCTTCATGGCCAGGTCGACGGTGGCCAGATTGTAAGATTTTTTGAGGGCATCCTGCAAACTGACCGTGTACTCGGTCACCGTTTCAAAGTTCTGCGGTTCCCATTGCTTCCCATTTACGGTGTAGGATTTCGGATCGTTTGACAACAACGTTGTCGGCGTAAATTGTTCCAGACTGGTCAGATAAACCATTGGTTTAAAGGCACTTCCGGGTTGACGGCGCGCCTGGGTGACGCGATTAAACTGGCTGACACTGTAATCGCGGCCGCCCACCAGGGCCAGGATGTGGCCGGTTTTGGGCTGCATGACAATGATGGCGCCCTGAAGTTTTTCTTCAGGGACTGTGCGCTGCAGGGCTGGTTTTGATTTCTCCAAGCGCGTCAGGCCCTTTGCCAGGGCCTCTTCGGCGGCCATCTGTACCTGAGTGTCCAGGGTGGTGTAAATGGAAAGCCCAAGACTGGCAAGGTCTTCCGGGCGATAGAGGGTGTTCAGCTGTTGGGATAGGTAATCAATAAAATAGGGTGCTTTTTTCTCAGCCACAATAAACCCGACCGCTTTGATGGGCTGTATGAGCGCGTCTTCGAGTTGTGTTTGGGAAATCCATTCCCAGCGGTGCATGGCATTTAAAACCGCGTCTCTGCGGCTCCGGCAGCGGGCCACATCGCGATAAGGCGAATAATGATTGGGCGCTTTTATGAGCCCGGCCATGACGGCGGCCTCAGAGAGCGTCAGTTTCTTAACCGGTTTGCCGAAATAAAAATAAGATGCTTCACCGATGCCGCTGATGGCCACCGAGCCCTTTTGCCCGAGATAGATTTCATTCAAGTAAATCTCTAAGATTTCGCGTTTGTTATATCTGAATTCGATGATCAGCGCCAGAATGAGTTCTTTTAATTTGCGGGTAAACGTTCGCTCCGGTGTCAGAAAGTAATTTTTGGCCAGCTGCTGTGTTATCGTCGAGCCGCCCTGGCGAATGGTGCCGTGGCGCAGGTTGGTCAGCATGGCCCGCAGAATGCCGCGCCAATCAACGCCATGATGTTGAAAAAAACGGTGGTCTTCCGCCGCCAGTATGGCCTGAATCTGATGTTCGGGGACCTGTTCGATTGAAATCAGTTGGCGCCGTTCGCGCTCCTGACCAAAAAACTGCATGATTTCTTCGGGCTCTAATTCCAGGATGGGGATCGGCTCACCGTTGTCGATTCGGCGAATCATCCCGATTCTGTCCTGGCTGAAGCTAATTTGCGCCAAAAATCCAGCGCGATCGGTCCAGGGGGTTTTCAGATCGTTTAAAAAAATATCCAGTGCCTGCGTCCCCATCCGAATTTCGCCCTTTTGGGAAGGCAGACGGTTCACTTGGTGATACCCTAAATTCGAAAGCTTCTCACTCAACAGTGATAGGCGGATGTGCTGCCCCGGGTATAAAAGGGTTGTATCCGAATAGACGGTCGAGGGAATGCTCCAGCGCCGGGCGGAAAAGCGTTGTTCAACCTGGCCGAACAGGTGCCAGCCGTAAATTGCCAGCACCACGCCGACCAGAATAATTATAAAGAGGGAATATTTTAAAATTTTTTTCAGCATACAGAAAAGGTAATCCATTTAAGCGCTGAAACAATAATTTCTAACAATTAACGAATAACCCATAACCAATAACGCCCAAATCAGAGCGAAGCTCTCAATTGGGCTTGTGCCAGCCGCGCAATCCCCAGACGAGGGAGATCAGCGCCACAGCGCTGATTGCGGCTGAAACCAAGGCCGTGGCGTAAATGCCGCCGGCCAGCCATATGGGGCCCCCGATCAGCGCGCCGACCACCCGACCGACCCCGGCCGATGCCAGATAACTGGCCATCATCGTTGCCCGCGATGTGGGAATCAGTTCGGTGAACAGAGAGAGGCTGGTGACGATCGTAAACTCAAAGGTCAGAAATATAATAAACAGCCCTGTTAACGCCATCCCTAAAGTTTGTCCCAGATACGGCAGGATGCCGTAGCAGATCAAGCAGGCCGCCATGCCACCGATCACCGATCGTTTCAGCCCCAGGCGATCGGCCAGTGCGGCCGTCAACGATTCACCGGCCAATTCGGCAACACCGATAACGCTCGTTCCCAGGCCTAAGGCCACAATGCTCAAATTAAACTGTTTTTCCAACCAGGCCCCGTAGACAACAAACAAATTGTCATTTGCCACGCTAATCCAGAAGGCAAAAGAAAGCGCCCCAAGGGCGGCACGTTCCTGCATGAGGTGTCGCCAGGCACCCTTGAACAACGGTGACGATTGGCCGGGCGCCGGATGGCGCCGACCTTTTTCGATGATGATTCTGAGCGCCAGAATGCCCAAAATACCCAGACCGCCCATTGTAAAAAAAGGGGCCCGCCAACCCAGACGGTCGATCAGAAGCGCAATCAGCGGTATGCCCAGCAGGGTGCTGCCCGCCCAACTGAATTCGAGAAAACCGATGGCCAGACCCCGGCGATGAAACGGGACGCGTTCGCTGACATAAGCCTGCAGGGCCGGGTCAAAAATGCTTTTTCCCAGGCCGGCTAAAAATAAGGCGACCAGAAGCACCCCGTAAAACGGAAACAGGCCCGCGGCGAACATCCCGGCCACCAGCATCGTCATTCCGCTGAGCATCATTAAGCGATATCCCAGACGATCTGCGATCGGTCCGAAAAACAGCCCCAGAACCGCCGTGGCCTGATTGATCGCAATCAATGAGGTAATGGCCGTCAAGGGAACGCCCAGGCCACGGCTCAGTGCCGGTGCAAAGGGATAGGCAAACCGGCGCGCGGTATTGAGCACCAGGCGGCAAAGGGTGGTCACCACAACACTCATAATTAAACGAGAAGCAGAGCCTGTGGTCGTTTCAGAACTAGGTTCTGTTGGCATGGCGGGTTACCTGTTAGGTTTAGTACCTGAACTTTGCACGGGCCGGAGGCTTTCATCTCATGAATTTTCATACAAGATACAGGCACAGATTAATCCGCGTGTTGAGTGATGGTTTCAAATTCCGGGGGCTCATGCAGGTGTTTTTTGACATAGCACAGATTCATGGCCTTGATGATGGCCGGTTTGTATTTTTCGGGAAAATCCGGCGGTAGTGTGAGATTCATGATGATTTTCGTGACCATGTGGGTTTTTGGATGCGTTTCAAAATCCAGCACAAGTTTTAACTGGGTGGTGTCGATTTTACGCTTTTCACAAAAATTGAGGGCGTAAAGACCCGCACAGGTGCCCAGCGAGGCAAAAAACAGAAAAGTAGGTGTCGGTGCTGATCCTTCCCCGCCATCTTTTTCGCTTTGATCGGTTTTGATTGTAAAGCCTTTAAAGGCAGCGTCGACTTTTTTGCCTCCCGAAAAGCTAACTTCCAGTGCCATAAGTAATTCTCCTTCTGTGTTTAGATCCTCTTAATCATACTTATAAAGCTGCCAGCTGATACCATAAAAAATCATTGCTTTCAATCACCCCGCATCACCTTACCGTTGGCGCGTGTAAGTTCATAATATGCTGTAATCATATCTATAATCACACAAATGCGGCTCGGGATGCCAGTGCCAGCCAAATTAAATAGGGGATAAACCAACATATTATTTAAGAAAAAGTCGGCTTGAACCGATAATGTCAATATAATCCGGTAATAATACCGGAAACAATACGCGCTCGAAATCACTTCACCGCACCTAATAGGCTGCCGGAAAGATCAAATTCAGATTCGCAGAGCGAAAGGAGTTGCGAAAAATGGAAGAAAATCAGATCACTTGCCCCCAATGCGGTCTTGCAAATGATATTCTTGCAGACGCTTGTGTTCAGTGTGGGATTATTTTTGTAAAAGATCCCGCCATGATAGCAGCTGCAGCAGCACTGGATGATGCAAAAAGAAAATCCATCGAAGCGGCTGAGGCCATCCTCGATGAGACGCAACCGCCTGAGGCGCTGGCCGCACTTGACAATGAAGCCATCAAACGGCCGGATCCACACGAAGACACTGTCGAAATCCGGATTCCTAGAAGGGAAGAGCTTCCGCCAGTAGATGCCCAATTGCCAGATTCCGAGCCATCCAAACCGGAAGAGCCAAAAGACGAGCAAAAATCGGAAATTGATCTGGAGAGCATCGAAACCGCCTTGGAGACAGTGATCGAACCGATGGAAGGTGAAGCACCTAATTTAACAGATGCCAAAGCCGATGAACCAGCTAAACCGACTGCTGACGCGACGGCTGAGAAACCTGATGAACCAGCAAGCGATTTTCAAAAAACGGCAAATGAGTCTACTGAAGCCGATAATTCTGTCTCTACCGGAAAAGACAGTCCGGATTCAAAAGCGGATGAACCGGCGGCCAAAGAATCTAAAGCCGAGTCCATGGCGACAGAAGCATCATCGGAAAGCCTCTTAAATACGGAATCTGAAAAAAAGCAAACGGCGCCTGAAGCATCTGTCGAATCTGAAGCCGCAAATGACCGAGTGGCTGAGCCGGCCAAAGCCGAGGATGATTTAATATTAACGGATGATATTCAGCCGGATGAACCGGTAATACAATTGGAAGCAACATCTGAGGTAGCACCAGACGAAAACGCTGCAGCCGGAACGGAAACGCATGCCAATGGACCGACATCGCAAGAAATGGCCACGGAAAAGGCCGAAGTCGACGCTGAGGCCAACCAGGAACCGCAGAAGGCCAGGCAGGAAGCCCTCATAAAGCAACAGGAAGCCTTACTTAAAGCCGAAGCGCGTAAAAAAGAAAAAGCGGCGCAAGCCAAAGCAGCAGCGCTGAAAAAGAAAAAATTGGCTCAGGCCAAAGCCGAAGCGTTAAAGAAGCAAAAAGCAGCTCAGGCCAAAGCCGAGGCCTTAAAGAAAAAGAAAGCCGCCCAGGCCAGAGCAATGGCTCTCAAAAAGCAGAAGGCAAACTGGGCCAAAACAGATGCGTTGAAAAAGCAAAAGGAAGCCCAGGCTCAGGCTGAGGCATCTGCCGCAGATGTGCAGGTGGCCGCAGTGGGTCAGAGCAACCATATCAAGCTTTTGGAACTGCTCAAAAGATACAAGGGCAAGGCCATTGGCATAAACTATGATAATTCGGCTGAAATTAAGGAAGCCGAGCTGGTTGAAGCCAATGAAGAATTTTTCAGTGTCATGGTAAAAGAGAAAAAAGTTCAGTACAGCTATCCCTTGAAGACAATCTTAACGATTGTCGAGGGCGAGCAAGGCGTTGAAACTGAGACCGGCGAAGATCACAAAAAAGCCAAGTTTGACGCGGTGATTAAAGTATATCCTTTGGTACTATTTTAGCTCACCTTACATTAAAAGCAGCAAAAGCGTCTGGGGTTTTTAAATCAATAATATGCTTTTTAGCCTCAGGCGCTTTTTTTATGACGTCCTGTGTTGTTTTCCAGAGACATCATCTGAGTTTAGATTCGGTCATGTCATTTTCCGATAAGCGATATGAATAATAAAGCACTGGTGATCCGATATTTGGAATGTGGCCAACCCTATAGCCAACCAAAACACCGACGTGCATATCATCCCAAATATCGGATCACTGTCAAATTAGGTGGTAAATTATCCGCATATCGCTTATCGGAAAAAAACATGCCCGCTTTGAAGTTTTAGCCTCGATCTTGAATCTGAAAGGTAATGGTATGAAAATTATTCTTTTTTATACCTATTTATCGCAATTCTTTCATTACAGAATTCATCCCCGGATTGTTTGCTTGACACTTCCAACTCTGCATCTTATGTAGAACCTATCTCAAAAATGCATCTAATCCGCCGCAGGCGGACCCTTGAGCGTGAGCTACTATTTTTTAGATAGGTTCTAATTAAAACAGTAGCATTACTGAAATGGCATTTCTGATTTTCCTCATTTAACCGGCCAACGGGAAAACGGGCAACGGGCTCAACCTGAAAATTTGAGATTGCTTTGAAGGATAAACCGATATGATAAATCCGAAAATTGATTCTCGCTTATTTGTGAAAAATCGGCAGCGTTTCAGCAAGCAACTCAAACCAAAATCCATTGCGATTTTCAACTCCAATGATGTGATGCCCACCAGTGCCGACGGCACCCAACCGTTTGTCCAGCAGAGCGACATCTTTTATCTGAGCGGCATCGATCAGGAAGAAACGGTGCTGGTAATTTGTCCGGATGCGCCCGACAAAAAGCAAAGGGAAATTCTGTTTGTCAGGGAAACCAATGAGCAGATTGCCACCTGGGAGGGCCACAAATTTACCAAGGCTGAAGCACAGGAAATTTCCAGTATCCAAACGGTGCACTGGACAAATGAATTGAATACGATCCTGCGACCCCTGATCATCGAATCTGAACATATTTACTTAAACACCAATGAGCACTTACGCGCGCTGGATATTGTCGAAACCCGGGACATGCGCTTTCTGAAATGGTGCCGGCAGGCATTTCCGCTGCACCATTATGAACGGGTGGCACCCATTATGAACCATTTGCGGGCCGTCAAATCCCCGGCCGAGATCGAGCTGATAAAATCGGCCGTCGGCATCACCGAAAAGGCCTTTCGGCGCCTGCTGGGGTTTATTAAACCCGGAGTGTGGGAGTATGAGATCGAAGCTGAAATTGTGCATGAGTTCATGCGCAATCGGTCCCCGGGCCCGGCCTACGAAACCATCGTGGCTTCCGGAATCGATGCCTGTACTCTGCATTATGTCAAAAATGACAAACAATGCCGCAAGGGTGATCTCGTGCTCATCGATTTTGGAGCCGAATATGCCAATTACGCTGCGGATGTCACCCGCACGCTTCCGGTCAGCGGGAAGTTTTCCAAAAGACAAAAAGAGGTTTACAATGCGGTGCTTAAGATTCAAAAGGCGGCCATTAAGATGCTCAAACCGGGCAATACGCTCGAAAAATATCAAGATGCGGTGGTCAAATTAATGGAAGCCGCGCTGATTCGCTTGGGTGTGTTGAAGAGCGCGGACGTTAAAAAGCAATCCAAAGACGAACCGCTCTATAAGAAATTTTTTCCCCACGGTACCTCCCATCATCTGGGGCTGGATGTACATGATTACGGTGATCGACACCGTAAGTTTGTATCCGGAATGGTGTTTACCTGCGAGCCGGGGATTTATATCCAAGAGGAGGCCATCGGGGTCCGCATTGAAAATGATATCCTCATCACCTCAAAAGGCCCGGTTGATCTAACCAAAAACATTCCGCGCGAAGCCGAAGAAATAGAAGACTTGATGAATAGGTGATTTTTTACCACGAAAGCACGAAAATTTGGAATCACGAAATTTAATTTTGATTTTTCGTGTTTTCGTTCTTTCATGTTTCTGTGATAAATTTGTTTTTCTCACCACGAAGAACACGAAGCTCTGGAAGGGCTACTCCATACTCTTTGGATGTCATTCTTCGTGTTCTTCGTGTCCTTCGTGGTTAATATCCATATGGATTAAACTGAGGTCAACTTTTTCGCGAGAGATGATCGGCGCGGCGCAGGGGCTCGGGCAGGCGATAGCCCCGGCAGGATTTCAGGACAATCCGGATGCAGCTGTCTAAATCCATGCGGTGTCCGATGGACACGAATACGGGTTTAACGCCTGCGCGGGTGCGGATCACCGCGCCGATGGTTTCACCGGCATCCGTCAGGTTGGCAGTGCTCCCTTTGGCGCGTTGTGGCTCCAGATATTCTCCGATCAGCGGGGTTTTGGCGCAGCCGATGGCCGGGGTATCGGTGAGCAGCCCGATATGGCTGGCCAGGCCAAAACGGCGCGGGTGCGCGATTCCCTGACCATCGAACATCAGAACATCCGGTGAGATCTTCAGGCGTCTGAGCGCTTCCAGAATCACCGGGCCCTCACGAAACGCAAGCAGGCCGGTAACATAGGGAAACCGGGCCGGAAGCACGGCTACCACTTCATCCAAAATTTTCAGATCTTCAAGGCTGAAGACCACCACTGCGGCACAGGCCCTGTGATGGCGATAAGCGGTATCGATACCGGCTATGGTATCGAGATTCTGAAGTTGGATGTCCGCTTTGCGAATGACCCGGCGGGCAAGCTTGGTTTGCAGCGCAATAGCCTCTTGCGGTGTCAGGTCCCATCGGTGAAGCTCTTTTAAAGAAAAATCATTCACGATTGCCAGTATAAAGATGCTGATCAAATTTTCAACCGTGAGTTTCATTATTGCTGTTATACTTGGATGGACTCTAATGCAAAATCTCCATGCCGATAACAGGGACAGCGTTATGGTTGACCGCCAACAAATCCAACAGCGGCTGCGGGACCATCTGCACGCCCTTACCGTGACCATCGGTGAGCGCAGCGTCAGCAGGCCTGAGAATTTAGAAAAAACAGCAGCTTACATCACATCGTTTTACCGTGACATCGGCCTGGCGGTCGACCGGCAGGCCTATTCCTACGCCCAACTGCCGGTGGATAATGTCATTACCGAGATTTCGTTTCGCGAAAACCCCCAGCGGCGCTTTCTGCTGGGAGCGCATTATGACTCGGTCAGCGGCACCGTCGGCGCCGATGATAATGCCAGCGCAATTGCTGTGCAACTGGAAGTCGCCCGGCTGCTGTCCCAAAAGGCGGATAACGACGCTCCTGATCTGGCAATCAAATTTGTTTCTTTTGCACTGGAGGAGCCCCCAGTGTACGGCACTCGTTACATGGGCAGTCGGGTTTACGCCCGCATGGCGCGCTCTCAAAAGGAAAAAATTGACGGCATGATATGCCTGGAAATGGTCGGCTACGCCTGCCACCAGCCGGGCTGCCAGAATTACCCGTTTCCGCTGATGTTTATGGATTACCCCGAGACCGGCAATTTTATCGGTATCGTCAGCAATTTCAAAAGCCGCGGTTTTGCCAAAAACCTGGTTGCACAGTTTCAAAAAAATGAAGATCTTCCCGTGGTCAAATTAACGGTGCCCTTCAACGGTTGGATCATGCCGGCGGTCCGGCTCAGCGATCATGCTTCTTTCTGGGACAAGGGGTATAAGGCAGTGATGGTGACCGATTCGGCCTTTTTTCGAAATCCGTATTATCACACCGCAGCCGACACCATGGACAAACTGGATTTTGAATTTATGGCCAAAGTGGTGGAAAGCCTGGTCATTTTTTTCCTCTCCCATCACTGATGATAGATGATAATTTTACCGCCGGTTGGTCTTTTGCTCGTGTATTACTGATCCTGTTGCGAAGAAACACGATCGTTTGATTTATTAGCCACAGACGCACACAGACCCACACTAACCTTTTGGCCGGTCGACCCGCCGCCGCGCATGCTTCCGTCTTCGCTCTATCGAGTTTCGCCGGATAAAATGGCGCGGCAAGCTCTGACCGGCCAAAAATTGTCAATCGCTTTGCGATTATGTCCTTTTTGTCTGTTGTGCCTGTTTTATTTAGTCACTGTATCATCTCCAGTTGATATTGCCGGGTGAATTCATATTTTTGCCATTGCTTGAAGGCGATAGGGTATTTCACGTGCAGTTTTGTAGGAAGAAAATGTCTGTGTATGTCTGTGTGGGTCCGTGGTTAATTAATAGGCGTCCGGATCGACGTTTTCCATCAAATAGGCTTGATCCTCAGCGGAGCGGGCGAATACGCCCACATTGCCCAGGCGAACGTTCGTCAATCCCACCGCTTTGACCCGCTGATAGGCTTCCACCATTTGCGTCACATTTGGACTGGCAAAGTCTTTCATCTTGTATTCCGGGAAGAAGGCCAGAATGGTGAATGGGATCTTACGGTCAACCGCGTTCAAGACGCGCGCAATGTTTTCCAGATCAGCGGCCTCCACCAGACCGGGAATAAAAAGCGAGAGCACCTCCAGCACGAAACCGCGCTGCATCATTTCCTGGGGCAGTTTCAAGATGCGGTCATTATCGCAGCCGGTCAGCCATCGATGGTTTTCGGCATCAAAAGCCTTGATATCCAGCCAGAAAGCGTCCACCCCGCTATCCTTCAGATAGTCCAGGTTCTGCGATGTCAGTCCGTAGCCATTGGTTTCGATGAGCACCCACAGCCGGGTGCTGTCTTTGATCAAACGGGCGCATTCGCCGTAAAACTCGGGGCAGCAGGTGACATCACCACCCGTAAAGGCCGCAATATTGCGTGCCGGCCCGAATCCCTGGGGGCTTAACACAATCTGTTCGGGCTTTAAAACACCCGGGCAAAATGAAGACGGTTTTTGACGGGTGACACAGCTGCCGCAGCAGCGGCAGGCATCATGGGCATGCCAGGCGGTGACCCGGGAACGGGGCTCAAACTGGGTAACGGATTTTTCATAGGCCAGAGCGGCCTCCAGAATATCTCCGGGCGAATACCATTGACCGTCTTTTATCTTGCTGAAGGTCCAGGAGTGACACTTGCGGCAGGAAAAATTACACCCGGACTGGTAAATGGACAGATAGTTTTCCGGGCGCGAAAGATGAACCGAAGTGATCAGGCGGAAAATGTCGTCATTTTCATATTTTAACGTGGCCTGGCAGGCCAGCCGGCGCTGGCCGTCTGCCTCAACAGCACAGCTGCCGGCTGAAAATCCCTGCTCTTTTAATCGGCATTTGGCAGTTTCCATTTGGTGCAGGATATTACAAGACCCGAATAAAAAAGACAAACCTCAATTTCAAAGCATAGAGTGGCTATCGTAATTTATTAAATTCCTGATGTTGACAGTCTGATAGTGTATGATATAGACTTTGGTATAGCTCATTTTTTAATAATTAAATTAAACGTTTCGAATTTCAAAAGAAAAGGTGGGCGGATATAAATTTATAGGAGGCTAAAGATGCAAACAGCACGAATTTTCATAAACGGCAGAAGCCAGGCGGTGCGTCTGCCAAAAGAATTTAGGTTTTCTGGAAAAGACGTCTATATTAAAAAAATAGGCAATATGGTTGTCCTTTTGCCGAAAGATGATCCATGGGCTCCTTTGATCAATAGCCTGAATCAGTTTACAGATGACTTCATGCAAACCAGGGATCAACCAACTCAAGATACCAGAGAATCTTTATGATCAAATACATGCTCGATACGAACATATGTATTTACATAATCAAACAGAAACCCGAAAACGTCATAGAACGTTTCATGCAGACCCAGGTTTCAGATATTGGGGTTTCTTCCATAACCCTGAGTGAACTTGAATACGGCGTTATGAAGAGTGCAAGACCGGAACAAAACAAACTCGCGTTAGCCCAGTTCATTGCGCCCATTGAAATTTCGGCCTACGATGATGTCGCCGCACAACATTACGGTAAAATTCGTGCCAACTTAGAAAGACAAGGAACACAGATTGGTTCTCTTGATATGCTTATCGCCGCACATGCTTTATCGATGGATTCTACGCTAATTACCAATAACGAATCGGAATTTAAAAGGGTATCTAATCTCAAAATTGAAAACTGGGCAAAATAAGAAATGATAATAATCGAAAATATGTTGCATATCTTATCACTATATTCAAACATGCTCGATTATATTACTAGGGGTGTCAAATCTTGATTATTGATTATATATTGACATGCCCAACATACTATGCTAGGTATCTCCCATGACCCGCGCCTGGCGAATTGAATACGAAGGAGCCTTGTATCATGTCTTATC
>JASFEV010000098.1:0-13952 GCA_050124655.1 Desulfobacterales bacterium | reverse complement strand
GAAGGAGAAAAGGGTGAGGAGGAAGACCCTGCGGTCTATACGGACAAGGACTGCACCTGTTATTGCCAGACATGCAACAAGTTCGTCAACCTCAAGGCCGGCGACCGCATTCCACCGTGCTGCGGGAAACTGATGGAACTGCTGGACTGAGCAGTCAAACTCTGGTTTCAGGAGTCCAGCCTTTCAACCTCCGTAGCTGGCTACTTTGGAGGACAGGTGCCGTTAAGGCTATGTTGGGCAAGCAGGTTGCAAAGCATTAAAAATGCATGGAGGCGCAACTTCAAACCGGCGCCAGGGACAACCAAAAATAATCCATGCAGATTTTGCTGAAAACTATCTTGAGCATTGCCATCATTCTTATTGCCACAGCAGTGGCAAAAAATTGCCGACCACCGCCGGACTGGTGGGTGTTATGCCGCTGACCGGCGCTCTGGTGCCTGTCTGGGTCTATTTAGAAAATAAGGGTGATCCGGGCATTAGGCAGAATTTTACCAAGGGTGCCCTGTGGGGAATCCTGCCGAATATCCTTTTTTTTCTCGTCGCAATCCTTTGTTTCAAGAAACATTTCTCACTACCAATCGTCCTATTTCTAAGTTTTGGTTCCTGGCTGGTTGCAGCAGTTGTACATCAGTGGATTATAGAATAAATCAGAATGGTTTTATAATTCATCCAATGAAGGTGACTTCGGGTAATCGATTGACAACTTAATTATGTTTCTTAAGTTGCGAATGGAAAGGATGACAGTTGTATGCGGGACCTATTATGAGGATAGAAGATGACCATAAAAGATGAAATAAACAGGATTCGAAACCTGTCCTACCAATCACAACAATTAATCAAACTTAAAAAGAGGGTGGCTGAAGATTTTGACAAGGGCATTCCGACACACCAACGCCTGGATATGTGCTTAAAAGAACGTGAGCAAATATTAAAGGGCGTAACACTTGAGATTCAATCATAAATATTCCCCCTTCGTTAACCATTTCGTTGTCCTCTTTTTGCCGGTAAAGGAGGGAGCGTTTTGAACCATTTACCTTTTCCGCAATTTTTTGAGAAATCTGAATGCATATTGGGTGAGGGCGCTGTTATTGAGCGACTGCGCCGTAACAGCGCATTTGAACTTGATCCACACATTGTTAATTCGGCGTTTATCTATGAACCGCAAAAGCGTGCTGCGCTATCCGGAATCTATCGACAGTATCTTGATATTGGCCGCAAATATAACCTCCCCCTGCTTCTTTCGACGCCGACCTGGCGTGCCAGTCGGGAACGTATTAAAAATGCCGGTTATGAGAAAAAAGATGTGAACGGTGACAATTTCAGATTTTTTGATGAAATGCGGCAAAGCTATGGCGACTATGCTCATAAAATCGTCATCTGCGGTCTGTTGAGCTGCCGTGGAGACGCATACAATCAGTCAGAGGCCCTTTCATCAAAAGATGCACGCAGGTTTCATTCATGGCAAGCCGACAGGCTCGCAGAAGCAGGTGTGGACTTCCTTCTGGCCGCCACTTTACCGGCACTCAGTGAGGCCCTCGGTCTGGCAACAGCCCTGGCCGCCACCGGAAAACCATACATTATGAGCTTTGTGTTCCGCGCTGCAGGCACGCTGCTTGATGGTACACCTTTAAAAGAAGCTATTTCCATCATCGATGACAACATCGATCCAAAGCCCTTAGCCTTTATGGCCAATTGCACGCATGCGTCTATTTTCAAATCCGCCATGCTGCACGACACGCATTCGTCTTCAACTGTCAGACAGCGCGTGGTGGGATTGTTGGCCAATACAGCCGCTCTTGACCCTGAAGAACTCAACGATAGTGAAGAACTGGTCGAAGAAGACCCCCAAGCATTTGGAAAAGCGGTGGCGGGCCTTCATGATGAATTGGGCATGAAAATTCTTGGGGGATGCTGCGGAACGGATGACCGGCATATCGACAATTTAGCCAAACGGCTTGTGTCTTAATAAGATGTCAGCTTGCTAAGGCGGCGTAACCACATACACTTCCCGGATCTCCCCCGCTATAATATGCGGCAAGACGTAAAGACTCAAAAATACAGCCCCGCCCCAGAACAACAAGGTCAGCAATGTATAGAAAAGTAACAGTCTTTTGTCTGCGAAAAAATTGGTTTTGCCCCCGTATATTTCATCAATATGCTTTTTGCTTTTTCTAATAAAATCTTTTACATAGTAGGGTATGATCTGAGAAGACAAATAGCTGTTGAAATCTTTATCAACTCTATCAGCAGGAATATGCCAGTCTTCTGAAGATTTATGGAAGGTATCGTATACGCTATGGCCGGTGATGCGGGTTATTTTTTGAAGGTAATCTTCTAACCAGATGGAATCGGATGTACTATTTTTTTGAGCCTTGCTCAAATGAATTCGAGCCAGACACCAGACAAGCATTATCGCACTTAGGGCTCCAACACCATCTACGATAAGGTTAAACATTTTTAACCTCCCTGATCAAAAATAACACACCAGGACGTGATGGCAAGGGGGTGATGGCATAATTTCAAATAGCCGCGAGCCGTCTTCGCTTTGGTTAGCTTTCGTCTGGGTCAAGACCCCACCGGGACAGGCCGCCGATGCTCGTTACTCAGATTGATAATATGACGTTGTCCAAGTTAGCCACTCCAGATGGATGCTCTTTATACCCTTTCTTGCTAAACCCCTTGACATTAATAAAAATTTTTTGCTATTTAGTCCTAAAATATCGACAAAATTCAGCCTCGACCGCGAGTTCCATTCTGTTTCGACCATTCCCTTCGATCGCAGTACTTTGAGCAGCTAAAATAGCCTCCAATCCAGGTTCGCAAAACACAGCTCGAGTCCGTATCCAATAGCAGCGGATAAGCCTCCTGACTTTGAAATGATCCACCATCGAACGTGAGAACTTTAGACAAGACCTTTTACAACATGTTTGTTTTTACTTAATTATCAAACATTCAACAGCGAGGGCTTTGGAATGGCAGAGAAAATAATCGGCGTTGTTTCCAATTACTTTCGTAACATCTCAGTCGCTGCAGTTGAAATAACGGACGGAAGTGTCTCGGTGGGTGATACACTTCATTTTTTGGGGTACACAACCGATTTTGAATCCAGGGTAAGCTCAATGCAAATTGAGCACAAGCCCGTGACAAAGGTGGAAAAAGGTGACAGCGTCGGTATTAAGGTGTCTGAAAAAGTAAGAGAAAACGACAAGGTATATAAAATCGTACCGGACTAATTTTCCGTTTTGACCATATCTATCAACGACCCATTAAAATTGTGGATGGAATATCTTAATACCAAAGTATTAGAACGGTAGGATCTATCCGGAGTTTGAATCTATTCTGAGAATTCTTCCTGCAATGGACTTGGGTCGCCGCGTATCCCAATCATACACCTCACCGATCCCTCGCTTACTAAAAAAGTCAACGATTTTTTCAAAGGTAGGTCTTCCGGGGTCGGATATGAGCACCTGCCGGACACCGTTTTTCAGCGCTTTTTGAATCAGCTTTCGCAATGGGTCGACCATGTTGTCCCAAAAGCATATATCAGCGCCGATTAACACATCCATCTGTTTCAAATCTTTCTTTTTTATTTTTCGCAAATCGGCTTTTAAGGTGGTGATCTCTTCTCGGTTGATATCGGCGTGCAGCCGCAAGTAAGGAAACACATCAGGATCCTTGTCCACGCCAGTAACAATAGCCCCGTGTTTTTTTGCACAATAAATTCCTGCCAGTCCCCAGCCGCAGCCCACCTCCATGAGATGCGCTTTTTTGGGCAGCCCTTTATGCCCGATATAGTCCATTAGCAACCAACTGGAGGACCAGTGTTTATTGCCATGGAAGGCCGGGTAATGCTGACGTTTGAGCTTTCGTATCTCCGGGTGGCGGGATAATAGGAGCCGCACCCCATGCGCCCGGATCTCTTTTTTCAAAAGTTTATTCATCGTCATCTGCTCTAAAAAATTTCTGTACCCTATTTCAAGTTTACCGAAAAATCAAGCTTTCTAGGGACGTCCATGAAATTATAACTTTCTATTTGAAAGAATATCGATGCGGCCTACTGGAGTGCCTTGATCAGTTCCCGGCAGTAATCCGGAATATCCGCCACCACTCGTCCCCAGACCAGGTTTCCATCACGGAACGCAGGTTCGTCTACCCATATGGCACCTGCGTTTTCCAGATCATCTTTGATACCGGTACTGCCGGTTGCCCGCTTGCCTTCGCAAATTCCGGCACTTGCAGCAACCCAGCCTGCGTGACAGATAAATCCAAGGATTTTACCCTGTGCATTCATCTCCCTTACCAATTGCAAAACTGCTGAATCCCGCCGCAATTTGTCCGGCGCCCAGCCCCCCGGCACCAGCAAGGCCTCCAGTTGATCGGCGGTGATTTCACTGGCCGCAACTTCACTTTTGGCAGTCAACCCGCCGCTTTTGCTGATATAGGTTTCTTCAGCCTTGGTTGCGATCACTTTGACTTCTGCGCCCGCCTCCTTGACACGCATATAGGGCACCCAAAATTCCAAATCCTCGTATCCGGGACCGACGAGGATACCAACCGTCTTGCCTTCAAGCCGCATCTTTTTCTCCTTTGCCAATATTTTGGACCAATTAAATTAACGGGGATTTAATTAAAAAGATACGATCAAAATTTGCCAGGTCAACCATTTGCGGGTTACGATTTGTGGGTTACGATTTGTGGGTTACGATTTGTGGGTTGCGGATTTTGAATTTCAACGTGTTTAAAAATTTAGATCTTGCAGACCCGCCTTGACACCACTGAGCCACGCCTTGACCAGCCTGTCTTCGCGCATGATTCCGCTTTGGTCAGGTCCGCCGCGACAAGTCGCCGCATCGAGAGCTCTCTGCAGGCCTTCGCGATCAGGTAAAATTCACTTTAGCGAGTCAGGTTAAACTGTTAAATAGTTGATTGGTTCATTGTTTAGATGATAAAAAATAGGGCGCCAGGGTTCAAGATGAGAAGCATAAGCTTGCTTTGTTTCTAAAATACACTGAAAGGGGTGAAATCTTACTATGTTAAAGGCAAAAGACATTATGACAAGAGAGCTCATTACAGTTTCTCCTGATACCGAGATCTCGAATGCCGCCAAAATTCTTCTGGAAAAGCGGGTCAATGGGCTTCCGGTACTGGATGCCTTTGGCAGGCTGGTTGGCATATTGTGCCAGAGTGATCTCGTCGCCCAGCAAAAGCGTTTTCCCATTCCATCTGTGTTCACTTTGCTTGAGAGTTTTATTCCGTTAACATCCATAAAGCGAATTGACAAAGAGGTGGAAAAAATTGCGGCCTTGACGGTGAAACAAGCCATGACACCCGACCCGGTAACTGTCAGCCCGGAAACCGATATCGAGGATGTCGCTAAATTAATGGTCGACCAAAAATATCACACACTGCCTGTCATGGAGGGTGATAAAGTCGTTGGAATTATCGGCAAAGAGGATGTGTTGAAGACATTGTTAACCGAAAAGAAAAAGCCCAACAGCGTCGACTAGATAAGTAATGTTGGCCCCACAGCACAGGAATATAGCAAAGTCGTGAACGCAGGGTCTGTCCGACCCAGAATTCGCATTGAGACATGATTACCAGAAGAAGTGCGAACAGACATGCCCTTATCAAGAGGTGATTATTGGCAGGCACCCGTATTTTTGGCAATATCATAATATTTACAGGAACCTAAATCACACGCTTTTTTTAAATCAAGGCAAAACTTTCTCGTTAGGCCTATTCGGCCATAGAAAACGCCCCGCTTGGCATAGGCATTGGCAAACTTCGGATTAATTTCAATTGCCCGATTATAATCGATAACCGCCCTCTGGTAATTGCCTTTGGCATCATAGATGAGTCCCCGACTGTAATACGCTTTAAACAACCTGGGGTTTCTTTCTATGGCTTTGCTGATATCAGAAATGGCTAGATCGTAGTCGCGTTTGCCGGATGCATAAATAACGCCCCGATTGAAATAGGCATCCGCAGACATGGGATCTAACTCTATGGCTTTGTTGAAATCAGATATGGCCTTATCATAATGGTTTTTAGTGACATAGGCATTGCCCCGGTTGATATAAGCCTCAGCAGACCTCGGATTTAGCTCCAGAGCTTTGTTGCAATCCTCGATGGCTTTATCCGCCTGGTCTCTTTTTCTAAAGGCAATCGCACGATTGTTGTAAAACTCAGGCATATCCGGATCTAGCTCGATAGCTTTCGTAAGATCTGCAATGGCTTGGTCATGCTGGCCTTTCTGCCCAAAGACCACTGCGCGATTATTGTATGCCATCGCAAGATTCGGATTTAGCTCGATGGCCTTGGTATAATCAGCCATGGCTTGGTCATCCTGGCCTAGTCTTTTATAAGCAATACCCCGATTAAGGTAAGCTTCTGCATAATTAGGGTTTAGCTCGATGGCCTTGTTAAAATAGGCCATGGATCGATCATGCTGGTCTTTTTCTGCATATGCGATACCCTGGTTTAAAACTGAAACCGGATCGGTATCTTTGATCCCCTCCGTGGCGGCACATCCGGCTAAAATTGCAGCTACTAAAAGTATTTTAAACATGATCTGATAAAATAACGCCATAACACGTCTACCATTCAGCTGTCGTTAATAGCACACAAATCAATTATGGATATCCTGCAGCCAAATAAATAAATGGATATCATAGCTGGTTGAATATATCAAAGTATCTGAATCAGCGGCAACATCAAGGGGGTGAGGTCGCCAACAATCCTGGTCGAAGCATAGTATACATGATGCTTGCAAGAGAATGAGATGGTGGCAGCTAATCGGTTTGATCACTGATCATTTAAGGATTCAGCCACATTCTTGAATCGATCTTGTTCCTGGCTTGCGGCGCAGCGCGCTTTGTTCAGCGGCGTGCGAATCCGGTTGACCGTCTTTTTGGCCGCTTTATGAGTCATTTCTTCAATCATTCCTTTTTCCGGTTCTGTTTCTGCATCTTTGGTATTTGAACATGAAAAGAGCACAGCTCCACAAAGAGACAATGCCATAACAAAATGGGTAATCCTTTTTTTCATCGAATCATCACCAAAACTTTTTTTGAAATCAACTTATATATTTCATCAGAAATCAGTTCGGCCTCAAATCAAGATGCAACTCCCCATTTACCATACTGCGTAAATCCTTCTTGCTGCAAAATTTTTTGTAAAACCGCGTTTGATGGATAAAACTGCAGGTTCTTCTTTAAAACGGTCACGCCAATGAATATAAAAGGCATCATAAAAGCACAGATGATACCAAACCCAAGATAAACGATCCCTCCTAAAATACTTGCAACCGTCGGCAGAATCATCGCGCAAAACAAACCAATCGAGAAGGCAGCTGGAATTGCTATGATTTTTATTTGACGTCGAACACTTGACATTAAAATTTCACCCATGGAACCGATGCCGGCTAAATCATCCACTTGATTGTTTCCCGTTTCAAGGGCAAATATCATAGTGCTCTCATTGGAATCTTTCCCTGACAAAAGGTACAGGGCGCATCGGTTGCCTGTATAAATGAATGGTTGAAATTTTTTAATTGCAATGACATCTTTTAGGAGCAGCTGTTTACCCTCATGTGTTACCAGCGTTAATGTGTCATACCGCACAGCCCCATGAAAAGTCCTGTGATACTCACCAAGCCCAGGGCATCCAAACATGGTGCCTCTTTGTTTGGCTCTGGGCCGGAAAGCAGAGTAAAAGCTATAATTGATGCCTTCCGGTTCATGCGCGCCGACTCTGAAATTCGCCACCCGCCCTTCTACTTTCCATACCCGCATGCGGCTGTTTTCCCACAAAGATAACATGATCCAATCACCCTTTGTTTTCCGAACCTTGTTCCCTGGAATTATTATCGGCCACATATTTTTATTCTTAACACCATTTAAGGGACGTCCATGAAATTATAACTTTCTTAACGCATATAAAACAGTGCGTTGTCCCTTATGGGAGGTGCTTTGATGGCTGCTGCTTATATTTGCCTTTAAGCAGCTTTTTACCAGGGCGCCGCTTGCGATACAACACTGCTTGTTTCCTGCTTGACTATTATTTTCAACGACTTATACTTCAATTATTGACCGTGCACTGCTTTCAATTCGCAAATCCGTGCGTGCTAAATGACAGCCTTTAATGAGCAAGACATCGCTCATATCCGATTAAAATCTCTTTCAGACAGTTAAACATCATGGCTCAGTCACCTGGTTACGATCACGATATTTTCATCAGCTACGCTCATAACGACAACGCCCAAATATTTGGGGGTCTGGGCTGGGTAGATGTGTTTGAAGACCAACTGTTCAAGTGGCTTGGCAAGCGCCGGGGGCTGACGGATCTTCAAATTTGGCGCGATAAAAGACGCATGCGAGGCAATACCGTATTTGACGATGCCATTCAAAAAGCCTTGGATTCATCCGCCATTTTTTTAGCGCTCACCTCACGCAACTACCTCAAGTCGGAATACTGTAAGAAGGAATTGCGACGTTTCCACCGGTACCATAGTCGCCACAGCGGCGGGCTGCGTGTCAGTGACTCATCTCGTCTTTTTAATATCCTGCTTGAAAATATACCGTACACAGATTGGCCGGCTGAATTGGAGGGCACCAGCGGTTTTTGCATGAATGACGGCGAAGCTGATAATACCCTTGGCGACTTTACATCACCGGACGATAGCGGCGCATTCAATAAGCAACTACGGCCCATTGTGGATGCGATCGAAGACTTTATTCAGAAAGTAAGGCCGTCTCCAGCCATTCAGACGGAAAACATACCCCAGACCGATCAGATATCCATTTTTATAGCTGATGTACCTGATGCGCTTCAGGACTTTAAGGAGCGCATTATCGCAGAAACACAAGATCAAAACGTGGAGATTGTCACAGACATTCCACCTCCCATGGATGCCAAAAGCCATGCCGATACCGTCAGCCAATCACTTGCGGGGGCGCAATTTTCCATTCACCTGCTGAATCAGTGGCCGGGGCGAAAAATCTTAGACCTCAAGGAAACCTCCTATTCCCGCGAGCAGCACGAAATGGCCTTTAAGCAGTCAATTCAACAATTGGTTTGGCTTCCCTCCGATCTAGACATCGCCGCCGTCGAAAACGAGGAGCAGCGTCGGTTTCTTCAAAGCTGTGAAAACCGTCCCAGAGAGCTGGGTCAATATGAGTTTGTCAAATGCCTGCAAAGCGATTTTGTGAGTCTTATACGTGAACGCATTGATCAGTGTTTACAGCAAACCGATGTTTCGGACACACACCTGAGTTATCTCATCGATACCCACCAAAAAGACCAGCGATATGCCTTTAAACTGGCGGATTTTCTTATGGATAAAGGGGCTGCAGTCGATTTCAACCATGAATCCAGAGATCCCACCGTCAGCCTCATAAAATTCGAGCAATCCGTGAAAAATGTGAAAAACCTGATTTTGGTTTGTGGCAAGGTCGGCCCCGCCTGGCTGGTCGGACGCATCAAAAAGGCTTTCAAGGTGATTTCAGAACAGTTTGAATACGATAATCAATCAAGCCTCGAACACATCTGGCTGTTTCTGGCACCCCATGGCGCTGGCCGGCCGGAGATCCCATCCTTTCCGCCTCTGATCCATATCGATATACTGGATAACAGCCAGTCAGACCACATCGATCCCCAGGTTACCGCACGACTCCTTTCCAGTGGAGCGGGGCAATGAATCGCGATATCGCCCTACATAATCCATTTGTCGGTTTGCGTCCTTTTGAAAGCCAAGACAGCCTTTACTATTTCGGACGCAAGGAACAAACCCACGCCCTGTTGAAACAATTGTACGCCAATCGATTTGTGGCCGTGGTGGGCAGTTCCGGATGCGGCAAGTCCTCTTTGGTGCGGGCGGGGCTCATTCCCAACCTGGAAGCCGGTTTTCTGGTCCAGGACCGGGATTTGTGGGAGATCGTCACGTTCAAGCCGGGCGATGCGCCCCTTTACCATCTGGCCGCCTCTCTGGCCTCCCTGACCGGTTCCGACACTCCCGATGCTGTTGTAAAACTGCTGGAATCCGTTCAACGGCGGGGGGCTCAAGCATTTGTCGATGTGGCCCAGACAACTTTGAATGCTGAAGACAGCAACCTGTTAATCGTGGTGGATCAGTTTGAAGAGCTGTTTCGCTTTCAGCAGACACGCACGACAGAGGTGCGCGAGGAGGCGGCCGATTTTGTTTCCATATTGCTGTATCTGGCAGAACAATCAGTGGTTCCCATTTACGTCATATTGACCATGCGGTCGGATTTTATAGGCGAATGTGACGCCTTTCAGGGGCTACCGGAAGCCATGAACAACAGCCAATATTTGGTTCCGCGCCTCACCCGCGATCAACGCCGCGAAGCCTTCCTGGGTCCCATCCGGCTTGCCGGGGCCGATATGACCCCCCGACTCATGGATCGACTGCTGAATGAAAGCATCGACACTCGGGATGATCTTCCGGTGCTGCAACACGTGCTCATGCGCACATGGAATGTATGGGCAAACGACGGCCACAACGGGCCGATCGATCTCGAGCATTACGAACGATCGGGGACCCTTAAAAATGCGCTGCGCCTGCATGCCGATGAAGCCCTCAAAGATCTGGATGATAAAAATCGTCTGATTGCAAGGCGCATGTTTCAAGCCCTCACCGAGACCGATGCCGCCAACCGGCGCATCCGCCGACCCGCTTTGATCAGTGAAATTACAGCTATCTGCGGTAAAAAGGTGTCGCCGCAAACCATCATGTCACTCATCGAACGCTTCAATGACGATAACCGTAATTTTTTGGTCCTTTCATCCCGCACCGCCACAGACGACCCACTGGTGGATATCTCCCATGAAAGTCTGATTCGGCAGTGGAAAACCCTGGCCGATTGGGTGGACCAGGAAGCCGAGTCTGCCCGAATATACCAGCGCTTGGCACAAAGCGCCGAGCTGCATGCCGCCGACAAAGCAGGTCTTTACAAAGAAACCGACCTGCAGGTGGCTCTGGACTGGCAGGGTCAGCAACAGCCCAATACTGAGTGGGCGGCCCGTTACCGCTCCAATTTCAAACTGGCGATGGATTTCCTGGAGCAAAGTGTCAAGAAACAAAAGACCAACAAAATGTTTATCATCTCTTTTCTTGTTTGCGCCTATGCCTGCGTTTATGCCTGGCTGGTGATCGCAACAACCGATGACGTGTCGCTGGCCATCAATTCAACTTCTCTGCCGATCATCGGCACCCGGATGTCCGCCGACCTCGTCTATCTTATAGCACCGCTGGTGATGATCAGCATCTATGCCTGGTTTCTTTTCCACTTGCAGCGCTTGGTGCTGATATTATCCTCCCAACCGAAAGTATCCAGGGAGGACAGATCCACGATGGCCTGGCTGGAAGTCGCTGGTATGAAGGTGTTGGCCTGGATTACGGTACCGGCGGCGTTCATTGGATTGTGGATGCACTATTTGTTACGGCGTGACTGGACGGTCACCGGATTTCACATCGTTTTGATAACGCTTGCCATCTTAATGGCTTACCTTTTGCACCGATCTTCCCGACCTCAAGGAAGAGAAGCTGTGCCTCTAAAATCTAAAAAGCAGCTAAAGATTTCCGCAATCGTTTGTGTCGGGCTGGTCGCACTGGTGGTCTGGGCTCTTTCCTTGGGTGTTTTCAAAGGAACTCCCGAACGTCATCTTCAGAAATATAAAGATATTCATGCCTTGGTCCCGTGGCTGTTTCATCAGATCGGCTATGATGTGTTTTTTGATTTCAGAGAGCAGTATGTGACGAAGCTGCCTGAGAATTATTGGAAAATTAAACAATCAGACCGCCTGAACGCCATTGAAGGCGCCTTATTGAAAAAAGCGGACCTGAGGTTTGCCGACATATACCAGGCCTTTGTGGTCAAGGCCAATTTGCGTAATTCGAAATTGAAGGGCGCCCGGCTGCGAGAATCAGATTTTCGCAACGCCGACTTGCGGGGCGCCAATCTGAAACTTGCCGATCTAAGGCAAGGTGATTTTCAGGGTGCCGATTTTCGAGAGGCCAAGATGACTGAGGTGAACCTGGGTGATGCGGATCTGAGGGGGGCGCAATTGGGATTCGCAAATTTAAAGAGAACCGATTTCAATAATGCCAAATTGACAGGAGCAGACCTAAGATGCGCCGATCTGCGCGATGCAAAAAATCTGTCGATTGAAGATTTAAAAACCGTAAAATCCCTATACCGCGCCAAGATGGATGAGGATGTCCGTCAGCAGCTGCTGAAAAGCAATCAAGCGCTTTTTACCAAGCCTACCGACACCTGGTTTGATATGACAACACCCTACAACGTGGATACGAAAGATATCTGCGAATAAAGTTTGCCCGTTCACCTCGGAACGGGCAGTTTCACCATTTTGGGATAAAATATATCGTGGTGAGACAGTGCCTTCTACAAAAGAATTGATCAGCACCAGGGGTTTTGACTTACTCGAGTCTCTCTCGGATAGATGTGATCCAGCACCGGATATGGCCAACAGAATCTCGCGTGCCATTGCTCTCTAAAAGTAGTTGCGATCCATATTTTTGACTCATCTGAGAAGTGATGTATTCTTCGTTGATTAAACGCCCAGGCTGCGGAGGCGACCGTCCAGTTCACTCATGGCTGCGTCGTGGTCGCGTTCAAATGCATTCAGCCATTGGCAGGTCCGCAAAAGATATTCTAACTGACCTGCGGGTAATATATCCTCCAGCCGTAACGGCACGACGGGCAGTTTGCGCTCCAACGCCAGGTCAAGTTCGCGCGGGATGTGAACCGAGAGATTGGCCGAAGGCGATAGCAGCACCACAACGGCACGTACCTGTTGGATAGCCTGCGGGATTGCCTCTGTGTAGGGCAATCCACTGGTATTAATATCGCGCGGTGCTATCCAGCAGCGCCGACCTCCATTTTCCAGGTACTGTCGTGTTGCGTCTGCCTGGGCGAAGTCTGCCGATGCGTAACTGATGAAGACCTCTGGTTGGGTGCTTGGTTCACCTGTAGCTGACGCAACCCAATTTTGGCGGGCAAGCCAGGCAATCTCGTCTGCAGCGAAAGCATATGCTGCTTCAACAGGCAAGGAATACTCGATTTCATTATCCCGTAAGGTATGGCAACCGGTTACCAGCCAATCAGAAAAATCACCGACTTCAAGCGGTGCCTCGGGAAATCCGATGCGGCCGGTCGTCTCTGAAAAGTGCGTGTAGATTCGCTCCTGCCAGGCCTCACGTTGCTTTTCATTACTAAAGAGCAGGTATTCATCTGCCAGCCAGGTCGGTTCCAACAGGCGGTGGCATAGAATCTGTTGCAGTTCACGTACCGCATCAGTAAAAGGTTGCTCTAGATCAAGCCAGGCAAGATATTTCAGTACGCGCCGCTTCTGTTCTGGCCCCGTAGGATGGGCTCTCAGGCTGACTTGGTAGCCGACCCCATCAGCCAAACCCTGTCCGACCCAGACCGAATATAGACGAAAGTCACAGGCCAGTGGTTGACCGTCACGGTGATAGCCCTCATGATGGATGCGCAGATGTTCATGCAGCATGGCAAGATCGGTCAATGCATCGAATTCAGTTGCGCTGAGCGGTTGCTGCAGCTCAGGGATGGTCGCAGTTTTAAGGTGAATGCCGCTCAACGTTTGAAGGATTTCCTTTTTTTCCGCTGTCAGCAGCAGGAGGACAGTGGGTTGTTTTTCCGCGCTGATGCGCAACGCGACATCCACCTCCGGATTGTCGCTCAGAATGCGCCACCAATCATCCGGCAGCATGGGGCCTGGCGGTGCCGGCCATTTGAGTGCCACTGCGTAAAACTCAGAAGACGATGTGCCGAACCGTGCGGTGTAAGTAGTGGCATTCATAGGTTAGCCTAGTCTCTTGAATTTTTTGGTTTTCGGTTTTTTGTCCGGTTTCTTTTTCTCGGATGCGGCTGAGATGGCATCTGTCCGTG
>JASFEV010000097.1:0-14215 GCA_050124655.1 Desulfobacterales bacterium | reverse complement strand
CCAGGCTGCGCACGAATCCGAGATTGAGATTCAGGCTGAAAAAAAGAGCGGCTCGGGTGTGGGAGATATTATTGCCGGTGTGGTCTTGATCGGTATTGGCTTTTTATTTGGCGGCTCGGTTTTTCTAGGTAACCCCGGCCCGCTGGATTATATATTTGACGGTCTGGGACTATTCTGGATCGGCAAAGGTATCTATCGGCTGGTGCGCTGACGCTTACCCCGGGCAGCGCTCCCAAATAGGATCTACCCCAGCATTATCTTTCCGAAAACATTGTTATCGAGGACGAGAACGAGGACGATTACGATGAATAAGGAATTTATTTCAGTCGTCCTTGTTCTCGTAATTCAGTACCCATTATTTCGGTTTTTTCGCGGCAGCCGCCTCTTCCTCTTCCTGGGCAGCAGCGGCGGCAGCCGCAGCTGCTCCGGCCTCGGCAATTTTTTCAGCATCAGCTTCTTTTTTTTCACCCGGCGGCATGTAAACCGTCACATTACGATGCGCGAATTCAATGCCGTGTTGAGCAAACATTTCCTGTATCATGCGGAAAACCTCCCGCCGGATGACAAACTGCTCGCCGGGGATGGTCTTAAACTTGACCCGCATGATCATGGCCGAGTCGTCCAATTCTCTGACTCCCTGGGACTTGACTTTGTCCAGCAGGTTGGGTCCCATTTCAGGATCTCCCTGAATCGCTATGTTAATGCGTTTGATAATCTTGCGCACCTTTTCCACATCGGTGTCGTAGCGAACCCGGAAATCAAGCTTGGTAATGATATAATCCCGGCTGTTATTGGTGACCGTACCCATGCTGCCGAAAGGGATGGTGTGGACCGGCCCCCGGGGGCTGCGCAACCTTAACGAGCGCAAAGAGATGTGCTCCACCATGCCCTTGGTGCCGCTGGTTTCGATAAAGTCGCCGACGCGAAACGAATCATCGATTAAAAAGAAGATACCCGCGATGATATCTTGTACCAGGGTCTGGGCACCAAACCCGATGGCCAGACCCACCACACCGGCACCGGCGATCAGCGGCCCGATGTTGACCCCCAGCGAGGACAGCACAATCATAGTCACAATCACAAACAATACTGAAATGACAAACTTGCGCAGCAAAATCAGCAGGGTCCCGATGCGCGAGCCGCCGGCGCCGCCTTCCTCCATGTCCTCATCGGATTCGGGCATCTCCTCTTTCAGCTTGCGATCGATGCGGGCCTTGATGATTTGCCAGGTAATCAGCCCCAGCACGACAGTTATTAGAATACTGAGGATCGAGCGCGTAAACAGGCGGCCAAAAGGCAGATCGATGCCCCACAATCGCAGCATGACGAAAAATAAAAATAAAACCAGAAAGATGCGCAGACAGCGGCTGATCAACGGAATATAGTGCTGGATGTCCATTTTGCTGTGAGCCATCGGCGGCTCTTCGACCGGCTTATCCAGCGCATCATCGCTTAAATCCACGATCTCGGTTAGCTCGCCGGAGGCCATTTTCAGCAGGCGCTGGCCCCATTGATCCAGACCGATAAAGACCGGGATGATAAAAATGCTGGCAATGAGCCCGACAATGTCGGCGTCGCGCTCCAGGTAGACTTCATATACCCAGTAGATCCCCAGAAGCAGCACATAAAGAATGGCCAGGTAATGCCAGTTGCGTGCCAGCCGCTGCCCCAACGTAACCTTTTCATCTTTCTCAGCATTGTCGCCCAACAAGGCTTCGGCCACCCGCTGCCGGCTTTGCCAGATCATGATCATCAGGGCCAGAATAACAAGTGCTCCGGCCCAGCTGTATATCAGCAGATACAGCTGGTTGCTGATCCCAGATCGCAACAGGATAATGGCCGTTCCAGTGACCACGCCGGCAACGATAGTGATGCCGATAATCCAGCGGTGCAGAAAAGTGGCGTCTCTTTCTTGTAGCGGAAATAGGCGCAGCCCGCCGGCGGCTGGTGCAAAAATGGTTGTGGCCGCGAAGGCAAAAAGCAATATGTAGTAACTGACGACGATGTAAACACCGGCGATTAAATAGCCCGGATCGCCTTTCCTGAAAAACAGCACAAATAGACAGAACGTCGTTAAAGCGTAGATGACCACGCCGGCTGCATTGAGCAGCATGCGTGATAGGACGCGGCCGAAGAACTCCAATCTGCCCAGGTGCATGGTCTGCAGGAGTTGTTCGCGAACATCCCGGGTTGACCTTACGAACAACCATTTGAAAAACAGGCCGGCGGCAATGATCAGGGCTGTTGTAAACAGAACACCCACCAGATGAGAAGTTCCCTTGCCCCCGGAAAGCTTTTCGATGGCGGCATTCCATTGTTCGGAGCGTTCATGTGCCCCGGTAAACACCGAACCGATTTTTTTTAGGACTGCTCCAGCAGCGTCCGCAAAACGATAAAAGAGGTCCATCGGTGTGCTTCGTGCGGTGGGCAGAGTTTTTGCGGCAGCGTCCTGCTTCAGCTTCTGGGCCAACTGTTGCCTGACCTGGACATCATCCATAGTGGCCAGCTGCGCATCGATTTTCTCCGGAGACAAATCCGGTGAAACCTGGGTTTCCGGATTATTGCCGGTTGAGGATGTCTTTGTCATCTGGGTGACAGCTGCCGTGCTGGCCTGAGCAATATGATGCGATGCCACAACCAATATGAACGGCAATGTTAGGAAAAGCACTTTGCGTGGCAGGAATTTTACGAATTGAAAAAGCATTACAGCCCTCCTTTGGTCAGAAGCACAATAATGCGGCAAATATGCCATGTCGGATCAGGCGGTGCAAGTAGATTTTTGACCTGGTCCATCTTTACTTTGCACGGTGAATATTATAGAACGCGGTTATCTGGAAAACTTCAGTTGAGAATACACCTGATATGGTTCTCACCACGAAGAACACGAAGATCACAAGGGGAAAACACAAAATTTTGCTTTTATTCTTTCGTGTCCTTCGTGCCCTTCGTGGTTATGGTTGCCTCACTTGAGCTTTCTGTATAACCATATTATAGCGTTTAGGGTTTCCGACAGAAAGGAGAAGGAAGCAGATGCCCACACCCATTGTCGTAAAGATCGGAGATCTTGAGCTCAAAGGCGAATTGAACGACACCCCCGCCGGTAAGGCGGCGGCCGATGCGCTGCCGTTTGAATGGAGCGGCAGTCGCTGGGGCGATGAGTATTACGGGCCGCCGACGGCGGATATCGGAGATCATCCGGGTGAAAAAGGCGCGGTCATGAATGTCGGCGATCTCGGCTGGCATGCCCCCAACCAGTGGTTTTGCCTGTTTTTCGGGCCGACACCGGCCAGCAGCGGCGATGCGCCCGAAGCGGCCGTTCCGATTTTAACCATCGGGAATGTCGACGGAGACTGGGAGCTTCTCAGAGAGATGGGCGGGTCCATTACTGCCCGTCTGGAAAAAGCGTAAAGCGCCAATTTTGCTGCCCCGACTTTTGTGAGTGCGGTGTATAAAGCATTTTAGACAGGATTTACAGGATTATCGGGATTCTTTTTGGCCGTTCCCCGGAAGAGAACGGCCAAACCCTATCGCCTGCGGCGAGCATTACGTGCTTTCATCAACTGCGTTGGTGTTTTAAATGTGTAGCAGCCATTTCCGAGTTTGAATTGTATAGCCGAATATTTTTCCCGCTGAAAGCGGATTGAGTTTAGTCGCTCTCATCTGGAGAGCGACTAAGAAAAATATCCTCAAAATCCTGTAAATCCTGTCAAATAATTAGATTCAATCTACTCAATAAAACAAGACTCCTGGACGATAAAGCCTATTGAGATAAGTTCTAAAGAAGCAATTGATGCCAGATGAATCCGATCATAGCGGCAGCAAAAATAACTGCCATGATGCTAACTTTAAACCACTGAATCGCGATAAAGGCGGCTAACCCGATCACAGCGGCAAACCCGTTAAAGCCGCCATCGGGGGGCATGAGCACCTGCAGCCCGAACCAGACGGCCAGATTCAAAACGACACCCACCACAGCGGCGGTGATACTGGATAGGGCAGCCGACAGGGTGGCATTGTCACGGAATTTTTCGATGTAGGGCCCTCCCAGGAAAATAAACAAGAAACACGGCAAAAACGTAAAATAAGTGGCCACCAGCGAGCCCACCAGCCCGCCGACAATCGGGCTCCATCCGGTGGCCTGGTTCCAGCCGGCCATAAACCCGACAAACTGCACCACCATGATCAGGGGGCCGGGGGTGGTTTCGGCTAGCCCCAGTCCATCAATCATCTGTGGACCTGTCAGCCAGGCATATTGCTCCACGCCGGCCTGGGCGATGTAGGCTAAAACCGCATAGGCACCGCCAAACGTTAAAAAGGCTGCCTTGGTAAAAAACAGGGCCTCGGTGTAAAATACCCGCTGGGGCAACAAAGCATACAGTGCCACCACCGGTATCAGCCACAGCAGAACAAATACAGCTACCAGCAGTATATTCCGGCCGGTTGATGGATTGATGTGGCACACCTCCGGGTCTTCACAAATCTGCACATAACCGGCATCGAAATCCCGGGCATCTTTACCTTTGATGACATCAAATTTTGTCGGCAAAGCATAGCGGCCGGCCAGTCCGATGAGACCGGCGCCCAGAACGATCAGCGGAAAAGGAATCTTAAGAATAAAAATGGCGACAAACGACAGGGCCGCGATGGCCACCATGATCCCATTTTTAAGCGCCTTTTTACCGATCTTAATAACCGCTGCCACGACAATGGCCATGATGGCCGCCTTCAGGCCGTTGAACACAGAAGCCACCCAAGGAACAGTGCCATAGGCGGCATAGGTGTAACTCAAAGCAAACAGAATAAAAATTGACGGGATAACGAAAAAGGCCCCGGCGACAATTCCGCCGGGGAGCCGGTGCAAGAGCCAGCCGATGTAGATGGCCAGCTGCTGGGCTTCGGGCCCGGGCAGCAGCATGCAATAGTTGAGCGCGTTTAAAAACCGCTCGTTGCTCACCCATTTTTTTTGATCCACCAGCTCGTGGTGCATGATCGAGATTTGCCCGGCCGGACCCCCAAAGCTGATAAAGCCGAGTTTCAGCCAGAATCTGAACGCCGTGCCGAAGGACGGATGCGCAATGACCTGCTGCTTGCTTTCTTTGTTTTCGACTTTTAAATTTCCTGCAACAACTTCGGCCTTCACAGTTCGCCTCATGCAACCATTTAATACAGTTCAATACCAGCAATACGGTAAATGTAAACATTCACAGCCGGTTGAAAAGGGCATCGGGCACAAAAATACCGTATTGAATCTGAAAGATGCCCCGCCCCTGATGATTACGTGCCGGGTCTTTTTTTAAAGGTCTCGATTCGATCTGAAAACAGTTTAGTGCATGTAGGACAATAGGTGTGATGAGATTTGGTGTCGATGTGGCTGGCGGTGCGCTTATGGATATGATCTAAAAACTTAGGGGTTGCGAACATTTTGCCGCACCCTTCACAGCGCTCGAGCGGATGTTTACCGATGATCTCATCCCGGATCGATATGGTTCTGACATTATCGGAATCAACCGCGCTGATCACATCTGTGGGGCAAATATTGGCGCAGGTCATACAGCCGATGCAGCGGCCCTCGATGGGCACCACATAATTGCGCCCATCCCGTTTTTCCATTTTGAGGGCAGCAGGTCCCACAATTTCTTTACATACCCGGATACACAGACGGCAGCGCACGCAACCGTCCGGCGGCGGACCCGGATCAATATGGTAGGCTTGAGCCAGATCGATGATGCGTTTGGCCTGAGGTGCCATATTCAACAGATTTCGAAAGGCCCGCGTCCGGGCGCGTTGAACCGCTTCGCTCTGCGTTTTGACGACCATTCCATCTTTTACTTTTAAAACGCAGGACAGCATGGTGATCTGCCGGCCGGTCGCTCTGCCCGGCACCTCAACGGCGCACAAGCGACAGGAGCCCGAGGGTTTAAGGGATGGATGAAAGCACAGGGTCGGAATCGGAATCTGGTTGATTCTGGCCACCTCCAGGACGCTCATGTCCTCTTGCGCCTCGTATTCGCGGTCATCGATGGTAATTTTGATCATGGTGGCTTCTCTTTCATCAGGTAAAAGTTATTCAAGTAACCTTGTTGCCGGCATCCATTCAGTGATTGATTTGAAGTGATTTAAAAACCTCAGATTGCGTTCGAGAGCAAGGCGCAGGCCGATGAAAAAGCGCAGCATACGGTGAGTATGTGAGCATTTTAAAGAGGCCTGCAACACAGCTATCGGACGATAGATGGGGTTTTGGAATCACTTCTAATCCTGCCCGGCACGATGCAAGTCTTCAATGTATTCTCTAAGATGCTGAAGCTCATCGGTGAGCATATTGATCTGGTGTTCGATCAGATCGGCCAGGGTCAGCAAGCCGACGATCTCATTTTCTTTGATGACCGGCATGTGTTTGATATCGGCCTGGATCATCATGGTCATGACCGTGCTGACCTCGTCTTCCATTTTGGCCATCAGCAATTTGGGGGTCATCGCATCTTTCAGCAGGATATCGCTAAACGCTGCGGTTTTGTCTCGAATGTGGGCCCGGAAGACATCCCTTTCGGCAAAAATGCCCACCGGATGGTCGCCCTCAGTGATGATCAAGGCACTAATTTTTTTAGCGGTCATTAAATTGATGGCCTCATCAACGGTTTGATCACCGTTCAGGGTGTGAACCGGGCGAGATTTGTGTGACAACAATTCATGCACTTTCATGAGACGATTACTTGCTTTTTGAATGGGGCTTTGAGCGTAAACCCGTTGTCATTCTTCCAGCTGACGAATGCAATCCTGTGGGAAGCGGTAGGTTCCTTTGCCCTCCAGACTCACTTCCACGAGGGCATCCGGGTCATTGATAGTGCTGTCCGGGTCGGTAATGATGCCGTGCAGGCCCACATAGGCATCCATAAAGCTTTCCCAGCTCTCATCGCTGGAGCGTTTGAAGATTTCGACTTTTTGACCGCGACGAAAAACCATACCTTACTCCCTATTTTTAATTATGTGCGCTAACATGTTTTTGCACCTGCTCTGCCGGCTCTAAACCGGTGCATCATCGGCGCTGGATTTGGCGGTTGACCGTCTGGCACACAGGTCGCATAGATTGCGATCCTCAGCCACCCGCGCCACTGCCTGAGTGCGATTTTTGACAAAATCAAGATAGCGCGCCGGTCCCAAAACGGCGCCGCACACATCGCAGTGCAGCAACTTTTGACGATTAAGGATTGTGCCGCACAACGACAATACCCGTTCATCATTTTTATCCGCCATCTGCATAGCACCGGTGGGGCAATTGGTGGCACAGGCGCCGCACAGAATACAGCGTTCTTCAGTCACTTTATAATCAGTTGCCACCGGGTGGTCAAAGTCAAAATAACCCATTTGCAGCGCATTCACCCCCATTTTATCGCGGCAGATTTCGACACATTTGCCGCAGCGCAGACAGATGTCACAGCGCAAACAGCGGCGCGCTTCCTCGCGCGCCATATTTTCCGAATAGCCCAGCTCCACCTGCTGAAAGGTGGTCCGCCGCCGGTCGATGTTGAGCAATGGCATATCCGGCCGCTTCAGGGTCATTTTTGTGGTCGCGGGCACCTGCAGCCATTCGATGCGTCCCCGGCGTCTGGGAACCGGCGGCATTTTCGGCTGGGGTATGCCGGACAGATAGCGGTGGATGGATTCCGCCGCCCGCTTGCCGCCGCCGATGGCTTCGATGACCGTGGCCGGTCCGGTGGCGGCGTCACCGGCTGCAAAAATACCCGCTACCCCGGTTTCGGTGGTGACGGTGTTGACCTGAATGGTTTTGCGACGGGTCCAATCCAGTCCGGCCACAGATTCGAGACAGGCGGCATCCACCTGCTGGCCGATGGCCGGAATCACCGCATCGGCTTCCATAACAAAATCACTGCCCTCGATGGCTTTCGGAAATTTGCGATCCTGTCCCTCGACAGCCACCAATTTGGCCCGCAGGCACTTGAGCCCTTCCAGTCGGCCCTGGCGGCCGACGATCTCCATGGGAATGTTTAAAAATTCAAATCGGACACCTTCTTCTTCGGCTTGCTCGATTTCCTCTATATCAGCCGGCATTTCAGACCGGGCGCGCCGGTATGCCAGAATAACGGATTTGCATCCCAGACGCAAACAGGTGCGGGCGGCATCGATGGCCACATTGCCGCCGCCGATGACAATGACCTTCTTTCCGGGGGGCTGGCGGTCGCCCAGGGCCACCCGCCGTAAAAATTCGACCGCTTCAATAACCTGCGGAAAATCCTTTTCACCGGGAATGTTCAGCTGAAACGATAAATGCGCGCCGATGGCAAAGAAAAATGCGGCAAAGCCTTGCCCCTTTAATTGATCGAAGGTGATATCGGTGCCAAAACGCGTGTCAAAACTGAATTCGACCCCCAGGTTGCGCAGCATTTCGACTTCACGGTCGATAATTTCGCGCGGCAGCCGGTAGCGAGGAATACCCAGCAACAGCATGCCGCCGGCCACCGGGTGCTGTTCGATGACACGGACACCGTAGCCCTTCAGGGCCAGATAGTATGCGGCGCTCAGCCCTCCCGGTCCGGCGCCGATCACGCAGGCCTTTTTGTCTTTGGCGGGTGCTTTGGCAGGGTTGCGGTAGCTACCTTCCGACATGGCCCGCTCGGCCGCGAAACCTTTGAGGTTTTTAATGGCAATCGACGTGTCGATCCGTGCTCTGACACACATAAATTCGCAGGGTCGGGTGCACACCAGCCCGCAGACCCAGGGAAAAGGGCAGTCTTTGCGGATGACATCGATGGCTTCAGCATCGCGCCCCAAGCCGATCAGGGTCACATAGGTGGGAATGTCCAAGCCGGCCGGACAGGTCATCTGACAGGGCGCCGGCGCGAGTTTGACACATTCACCAGTGGGGCAGTTGTGGGTATCGATGTGGCTGCTGAACACTTCCCGGTTTTGAGAAACTGCCGCTTCAATAAAATCGGCAACTTTACGGCAGGCATCATCGGTGCACTCGGCTTTTAATTGCTGTACTTTGGCATCAACAGTGGGTAGATGCTCGGCGCCGGCATTGCCCCAGGCGATATCATTGATGAGCGTGCGTATTTCCTCCGCCGTCCATCGATTGCGGGGGATTTTCAACTGACCGGTATCAATCATCTCGCTGAGCGTTGTGACCGTGTGATGAACCGGGCAGATCTGGGCGGACATTTTTTATTCTCCTATACCGAACATAGGTCTGTAGCGGATCCAGAAGAATCTGCGCAGCTGCGCATCATCCAAATGAATCATGAGGGCATTAGTCAAAATCGGCAACGTACCGGGCGTGCCGTTCACGCCGGCTCTGAGATTTAAGCGACGGTTCACCGAAATGCAGGCATTTGGTGATACATTTCCTCACGCAGGCCGGCTCCAAACCCTGATCGACACGGTCCATACAAAAATCACATTTGACCGCTTTACCGGTCTGCGGATTCCATTGGGGCGTTCCCCAGGGGCAGGCGGTTATGCAGGCCTTGCAGCCCACACACAGTTCGGATTCGACAAAGACGATGCCGTCCTTGGGTCGTTTCTGCATGGCCCCGGTGGGGCAGGCCGAAACGCACCAGGGGTCCTGGCAGTGGAAGCACGGCATGAACACCCAGGACGTGCGGGGTAAATTATTCACTTTTTTGGGGCCGACTGTAATAATCTGGGTCAGGCGCGGCCCGATCGGCAGATTGTTTTTCATTTTACAATGAGATTCACAGCTGAGGCACCCGATGCAGCGCCGGGTGTCCTGATAAATGTAGTATTTGCTCATGGATATTCCTCCGATTCCATTCGAGTTACGAGGCTTTTTCGACTTTCACGAAACACTCCAGCAGCGCGATGGCGCCGCCGACCGGGTCGTAGACATCCAGCAGGCCGGTTTCAAAACGATAATCGCCCAGGCCTTTGTTATACCCGCGGGTCTGCCAGGGGACTTTGCGGCCGAATCCGTGAACCATGAATACCGATTCCGGATGAATAAACTCGGTCACAAAGGCCTTGATGGTACCGCTGTGGCTGCCGTCTGAAGATGTGACCTGCACCCGGTCACCGTTGGCAATCTCCAGTTTGGCGGCCTCATCGGCATTGATCCACAACGAGTTTTCAGGCATGATTTCGCTGAGGACCGGATTGTTCTGGGTGCGGCCGTGGGTGTGGACCGGGCTGCGGCCGAATGCCAGACGATAATACCCCGACTCCGGTTGCTTGGGGCGCTCATACGGTTTGAACGATTCGATATTGCTCTCCGCCAGCCGGCTGGACACAAATTCTATTTTGCCCGAAGGTGTTTTGAATTTCAGATCTTTGAGGCGATCCCACCAGACAGCCTTATCGGTGAGCGCGACCGTGCCTTTTTTCTCAAAATCGGCCAACTTGACACCGGTTTCCTCGAGCTGCCACTCCCAGAAGTCCTCGATATCGTCGAATTGAAAATACTTGCCGACCCCCAGACGCTCGGCCAGTGATTTGAAAATCCACCAGTCGGGTTTGGCCTCGTTGCGGGGATCCACCGCCTTTTTGCGCATCTGAAACTGGGGCTTGAGACCTTTGCCGGTTGACAAAACGCTCGATTTTTCCAGATAGGTTGCCGAGGGCAGCAGCACATCGGCGTACCAGGCGGTCTCGCTGTAATTGGAATCGATGGCAACCAGCAGGTCCAGTTTGTCGAATGTCTTTTTCTGCGCTTCCGGATCCGGCAAAGACAGCAAGGGATCGTGGCGATAAGCGATATAGGCCTTGATCGAATAAGGGTCTCCGTTGCCGATCGCCGGGTACATCAAATGCAGCAATCCCGGTCCGGCTTCAAATTGCTTGTATTTCCAGCCGCAGCCGTCCACCCGTTTTTCTTCAGGCTTGGGGATGGTATCCATCAGGGATTTGAGGCCTTTTTTGCCGACATCGCCGGGGCCCTTCTGGAAAAAGAGCGCGCCGGGTGATTCAAATGCACCCATCAGGGCATTGAGTATATAGATCGAACGGATGGCGTAAAACGAATCCAGATAGCGGGCCACCATCCAACCCGGATGGAATATGACGGCCGGTCGATCCTCGGCGATTTCATGCGCAAAGGCAATGATTTCATCGGCCGGGATTCCGGTTTCCTGAGCGGCCCACTCCGGGGTATAGGGGACGATAAACGATTCCAGCTCCTTGAGCCCCAGTACCCACTGCTTGACAAATTCGGTGTCATAGAGCTTTTCACGCAGCACCGTATGGATAATGCCCAGATTGAGGGCATAGTCCGTACCCGGACGAATCGCCCAGTAGCGGGTGGCTTTCATGGCGGTGCCAGCGGCCCGGGGGTCGATATAGGTAATTTTGCCGCCTTTATCGAGCAATTCTATAATTTTTCCGGCGGCCTTGACCCGCAAGGACTCAAAGACATTGCGGCCGTAAAGCACTAAATGCTTACAACTGCCGTAATCATAATTAAAGGTCTTGCGACCCGAACCGAACAGCGACAGGGCGGCATGCTGAACGTTGCGGGCACAGGTGCAATCGTGGTTGTAGTAATTAGGCGAACCGAGAGCGCGCAAAAAACTGCGGTGGATATCGCGAAAGGGTCCGCCGCGGTCGCTGAGCGCGATGGCCCGGGCGCCGTCTTTTTTAATGATGGCTTTTAATTTGTCGCTGATATAGTCCAGGGCCTCATCCCAGGTGACCTCTTTCCATTTGCCTTCACCGCGTTGGCCTTCCCTGATCAGGGGGTGCTGGGGCCGTTCATAGTCATAGAGCATGGCAACACCGGCGGAGCCTTTGGCACATAATCGTCCGGCCATACCCGGATCCTGGGGGTTGCCTTCGATCCATTTGACAACCCCGTCTTCAACTTCAACCTGAATGGGACACCTGACCGTGCACATCCCACATATGCTGAATACCGATTCTGTCATAACGTTATCTACACCTCCGTATAAAATTCAATTTAGATTAAAGTGAACACATTATAACGATTTTAAGCATAAAAACTTGCGTTCGACAAAAAATGACAATATATTCGCTTTTTATCTTGGCGACAACCTTTTTTTGTCTAATTAAAGTATTTCGATCAATAGGTTATATCAAAAGGAGGAAGGACTGTGAAATTATCGAAATTTTATTGGATTACGGGCATTTTTGTTTTGTTAACCTTTGCAACCCTGGCGCTGGCGCAATCGGGCTCTGATCTGACAACTCCCGGAATGCCGGGCAAAATGAAACTGGCGATTGAAAGTAGCCTCAATGATCCGAATTTTGCCGATAAGACCAAGGCGGTTATCAAACCCGGCGAAGAGCCGGGTTATTTGGGGGTACCCGGTGCCCCCAGTCCGAATGTGATCATTGGCCTGTTATGGGCCATCTGGGTCGGCTGGATCTTTTCCACGGTGGGGGCTTTCGGCGGCATTATGGCCGGCGTGGGCCACATTACCATCTTCGGGATGGCCGATTATGCCAAATCATTCGGCAAAGGCAATCCAGTCAACAAATTGTTGACGGATTCCATTCGGGTCTCCAACCAGTGGCTGGTCGGACTCAGCGGTGCGATTTCATCATTTAACTACTACCGCATGGGACGGTTGGTGGCACCGCTGGGTATCTGCCTGGCCATCGGTGGTGTCGGCGGTTCCTGGCTGGTGCCCGAGCTGACCGCCGGCAAGATCTCGCTGAAGGCCTATCTGGGATATTTCGGCATCATCGTCTTCATCATCGGCGCTTTTCTGATCTATGAGCTCACCCCGCGGGGGGCGGCCCGCAAAAAGGAAGCCAAAGCCGCAGCCCAGGCCTTTGAGAAGGCGGTTGCCGAAAAGGCCGATACCGCCGATCAGGGCGTTAAAATCATAGAGGGTTCCTGGACGTTTATGTGGCTGGCGGTTGCAGCGGTGGTGGCCTCGGCCTTGTGGATCAATCTGGTCGGTGGCTTTAAAATCGTTGCCTACATTCTGGTCCTTATCGGCTGGGCCCTGACATTTTTTATCGGCAATATTCGCTTTACCTTCTTTGGCCAGGAATTTAAATTCAGGGCCTGGATTCCGATGGTCGGCGGCATCTTTATTGCGGCCATCGCTTCATTTTTGGGCATCGGCGGCGGTTTTCTGTACGTGCCCTTTCTGACATCGGTGGCCGGATTGCCGATGTTCTTGGTGGCCGGCACCTCGGCGTTGTGCGTCCTGGTGGGCATGATTGTATCCATTTTCTCCTACATGGTCGGCAAGGGAATTGTTATTTCCTGGGGCCTGATCGGTGCCGAGCTGATCGGGATCTTCATCGGCTCCATGATCGGACCACGCACCTCCAAGTATATTCCGGATAAGGTGCTGAAGATCATCTTTATTGCCTTGGCTTTCTATGTCGGGCTGCGCTACACCACCAAAGGCTTTTTGGGGTACAGCATCGTACCGCCGTTTTAAAGCTAACAACATGAAAAACCGATTTTCCGGTCTGGCCTGGTGCCAGGCCGGAAAGTCATTATTCTCATCTCAAAATGGATGTCATCAACTGGTTTTTAAATACGATTGACCCTGTGCTCATCGCGCCCTATCGCTGGTTTGAGAGTCCCTTGCTGGGCTGGTGGATGGGGACTTTTGTGCTTGCTTTGTGGGCCAGCTTGCTGGGCGAGTTGACCCTGGCTGTGGCTTACCGCATGAATCGCCGTTATATCGCTAAAAATCTGAAAAAGACCCAATACTACCACGAGCGTTCGCTGAATGCCAAAGCGGCGGGTGATGAGGCGGCCTACAAGGGAATCAATAAGCTGGCCAATGAAGCCTACGGAAAATCCTTTTTTCTGTTTATGGCCATGGGCATGGCATCTTTGTGGCCGGCTTTTTTTGCCGCGGCCTGGTTGAACCTCCGTTTTGCCGATATTGTCTTCACGCTTCCCAAGTGGGCCGGCGGATTCGAGCTCAACTTCATTGCCCCTTTTATCATCCTCTATATCGTCGCACGGTTTTTGTTCGCGAAGCTTAAGCCGTATGTGCCGTTTTTGAATCAGGTCTCCCGCCAGACACATTTGCAGGGTACATGACATCGTAACTTGAAATACTGCTTTTCAGCTTATACCCGCTTTAACTGTCATTGCGAACCAGCAGTTTAAGGTTGCATGGCGGCCTGCGCAAAATGTTTAAGCGCATTTTGTACCTTTTCCAGAAGATGAAAGCGATTATTAAGGCTCGCATGTTTCATCCTCCATTAAGTCTAAAGTTACATTTTTAGAGCGTTTGTCATAATAACGTTCCGA
>JASFEV010000096.1:0-14291 GCA_050124655.1 Desulfobacterales bacterium | reverse complement strand
TCATTGATAGAGGGAGCCTCCCTCTGACAGAAGGGTCAGTACATACTGAATATTTGAATGATGACGACATCGGCCTTAATTTCTGGAATGGTAAAGGACGCTTTATCGGCAATCCCTAGATATCTCTGGTGATCAACATTTTTAGGTACCGCAAGGGAAAAATCGGGTAACACCCCACCTACGGCAGGCGGTTGGGTAGCCGCGTTGGAGAAACCGGCGCCCAGCAAAAAAGCGCCCAAGATTACGGCAACGTACTTGAAAATCTGTCCCATGTTATATGTCCTCCCGTAAAATATAGAAAAGCGACTGAAGAGATCAAATCACATCATCAAATGAAACAGGTGTATGATATGAAATCTGCGCGCGTCATAGGTTTTCATATACTCATCTGTTTTCACGCAGTTTCAGGCATCAATATTATGACAGATAATATCAGCCGCCTGCTCCACTGTTTGATTGCCCATGTCGATGATCAAATCGTACAGGCGTGCATCATTCCAATCCTCGTTAAAAAAATGCTTGACGTAGGCGCTTGAATCTTTTTCTTCCCTTTCGATTAATTTTTTGGCGGCCAGGCGATTTAAGTCATGATCCTGCATGATTTTCTCAATTTTCAGGCTTTGATCTTTGATCAGACGAACATGTAAAGTGTCGGGCTTGCCACGCAAAATGCATTGCCCGCCCCATCCAAGGATGATGACGTTGCCGGCATCGTATAATTTCTCGACCAGTTTTTTGGTGCTTTCATAGTAGTTGGCATCATCTAGGCAACCGCGTTCGCGATCGACCACTTTTTGAACCAGCGAGCAGGTGTAGCGATCCATCAAGCGAATAATCCTTGATTGGGAGGTCTGTTTAAAGGTTTCGACCTCGGCTTCGGACAGGTTCAGGTCTGTGGCAATCTCGGCTGCCAGTTTTTTCCCAATAACTTCATAGCCCAGCTTTTTTGCGGCAATTGCGGCAACATGTCCCGCATCGCACCCAAATTCTTTGCTGATGGTGATGACCGCCATGATGGTCGTCCTTTCGGGCAAATGGTGTCAATATTACAGACGCTCATATTTAGATAACATACTGATTATAGGAACCCATCAGTAGCTGTCAAGTTTGCGTTTGGACCACCCGGAAGACGGGAAACTGCTTGCAAAGATTTTGTTGCTATGTTAATCGAAAATTTTTTAATACATTTATATGGTTTTTAACTATAAAAAAAATCGCGCCTGGGCCGAAAACCTTTCAATCGTCATGCAAATCGGCCTGACGATGGCCGGTTGCATTCTTTTCTGTTTTTTTATCGGATTTTATCTGGACAAATGGTTGGGGACCAGAGGCCTATTCATTACCATCTTCATTATTTTAGGCGTTATCGGTGGTGCCGTCACCGTCTATCGACAGATTCTACAAACGCTCGACGACCCGCCACAGGATAAAGAGGATTCAAGCGATGGAAGCCGTTAAACAGGCACAAAAAAAGATCACGCAACATGCGCTGTGGCTGTCGGTCATCGTAGGGCTGGTTTTTATATTGATGGGCCATAAACCGGTGGGTAAAGGGTTGATCCTTGGCACACTTTTCAGCGTGATCAATTTCATTTTCATGGCCAAATCCATTGGGTACAAATTCGGACGGTCGAAACGCCAAATATTTTCGATTTCCTTGGGTTCCCTCCTATTCAGATATGTATTGTTGGCGATTCCCCTGATCATAGCCGTAAAATTCGAACAGTTCAATCTAGTGGGTGTTATCGTGGGCATCTTTATGATACAGCTGGTCATTCTGGCTGATCACCTGCTAAAACAAATTCCCAGCGTGGGTGGCAAACAAATTTAAACGGTATATTTATGGGCGAAATTGGCAGATTGTCTCAACTGATCATTCCGTTTTTCGGTTACAACATCACCATCAATCTTAAAGTTGTGGCCATGACCTGGCTCGTCTTTGGCCTACTGATCGTGCTCGGCCTTTTTGCCCGTCACAAAAGAAGCATACTTCCCCGGCCCATCCAGGCGCTGGGGGAATTAATCGTGTCCCTGCTGTACGACCTTACTGAAGATGCGCTCGGCAAGGAATTAGCCCAAAAATATGCCCCCTTGGTCTGCGCGTTGTTCATGTTTTTGCTGCTTTCCAATTGGCTGGGTATCATACCGCATCTCGAGGAGCCGACGCGGGATCTAAACACCACCTTCGGGCTGGGACTGATCGGTTTTTTTATTGCGCATTACGCCGGGATCAAAACCAAGGGATTTAAGGCATACAGCAAAGAGTATTTCCAGCCGATTTTCTTCATGATGCCCTTGAATCTGATTGGCGAACTGGCCAAAATCGTGTCCATTTCCTTTCGTTTGTTTGGCAATATCCTGGGCGGCTCGATTATTATTCTGGTTGTCTCTTATCTAACATTAAGCCTTGTGCTGCCGCCTTTTTTGTATGCTTTTTTCGGCCTTTTTGTCGGTACCATCCAGGCCTTTGTATTTACCATGCTGACAGTCGTTTATATTTCAGTTCAGGTGAAATGATAGATGGAATTTGAAGTCGAAACGGTTATTAAAATAGCGGCTTATGGTGGTGGCGGCATTGCCATGGGTCTTGGTGCGATCGGCGCCGCTGTCGGGCAGGGCTACACCGCCGCGAAAGCCAATTTGGCCGCCTCACGCAATCCCAAGATATCCGGTGATATTTTTAAAAATATGCTGGTCGGCCAGGCCATTGCCGAGTCGGCTTCGATTTTTGCCCTGGTGATCACCATTTTGCTGCTTTTTGTCCGTCCGCCCAGCCCCGGCCTACTGGACGCCGCTGCGTATCTGGGTGCCGGGCTTTGCATGGGATTTGGCGCAATCGGATCGGGCATCGGTGCAGGCAATCCGGGCGGTGAGGCCTGTTTCGGGTTGTCACGACAGCCTGAAGCCGGCTCGCAATTGACCACCAATATGCTCATCGGCTCGGCAGTCTGCCAGACACCGGCGATTTTTGCCATGGTGGTGGCGCTGATGCTCATTTTCATCAAATTCGGTGGTGCGGCATTGACCCCCACCTGGGCGGCCCTGGTGGGAGCCGGTTTGAGCACGGGCCTGGCGGCCATCGGTTCGGGCTACGGCGGCGGCCTGGCCGCCGGTGCCAGCTGTGAGGGCATCGCCAGAACACCGCAGGCGGTCACCAGTGTCACCACCCTGATGCTGATCGGCCAGGCTGTCGCACAGACGCCATCGATTTTTGGCCTGCTCATCAGCTTTATCTTGATGTTTAAATCGTTTCCCGAATCCAGCCTGCTGATGACCCCCATGGCACTTCTGGGGGCCGGACTCTGCATGGGATTCGGCGGCATCGGACCCGGAATCGGCAATGGGATGGCCGCCGAAGGCGCGGTGCGATGGGTGGCCCGTAATGTAGAGCATACCAGTGATCTGATGCGCATCATGCTGGTCGGCCAGGCCGTTTCACAATCAACGGCCATTTACTCAATGGTCATCAGCCTGGTGCTGATATTTGTTGTTTAATAAGAATCCAATTCATTTTAAATTTGCAGGGTATCTTGCATAAGGAGGGAAAAAATGGCTATTGAAGGTGCAGAAATCGTAAAAGCAGCGGCATTTATCGGAGCCGGTCTGGCCATGGGATTAGGTGCCATCGGACCGGGTGTCGGGCAAGGTATGGTTGCGGCCAAAGCGTGTGAGGCCATCGGCAAAAACCCTAAAGAAGCCGGCCTGTTGACGCGAACCATGCTCGTCGGACAGGCTGTCTCCGAATCAACCGGCATTTATTCACTGGTTGTCGCCCTTTTGCTTTTGTTTGTGGTGTATTAAGACCCCCGATCACATGTTCAGCGAAATGTTGGGTCAAATGTATTTAGCCGAATGACCACCAGCGGGGTGGGAAAAAAACTATGCAGATTATCAGCAATATTGCGCTCATCAGCATCAACGAAACATTAATTGTTCAGGTGATCTCTTTTCTGATTTTTCTCTTCATTATCAACCGAATCATGTTTCGCCCGCTGCGCCAAGTCATGGATGAAAGAAAATCACACATTGACCGGATCCAGCAGGATATCGACAAAGCGCAAAGCGAGTATGAATCATTGACCGATCAGATAAAAGCTCGGGAAAATGATGTCAGAAATGAAGCCCATCAGCAAAGGTTACAGCTGACTGCCAAAGGTCAGCAACAGGCTGCCGATATCATTGCATCAACCCGCGAAGAGATAAACAACCTGCAGACCGAGACCGAAAAGCAAGTCGATCTCCAAATTGCGGCGGCCCGCGAGCAAGTTGAATTGGAAGCCGAAGACCTGTCAAAACAGATTATAGCTACGGTTTTGCATCGGAGTCAGAAATCATGAGGTGCAGAAAACAGATCATTTCTTGTAGCGGCAACGTGTTATTCGTTTTAACGGCCCTTGCGGTAAGCAGTCCCGATGCCCTGGCGGCCGAAACAACGACAGACTGGCGCCCCTTATTCGATCTGATCTTGCGCTGGTTGAATTTTGCGATCCTCGCCTTGGTCTTGTTTAAGTTTGGCCGCAAACCGATCAAGGACTTTTTTGCAAACCGCCGCGAAGAAATCGATTACCAGATCAAAAAGTATGAACAGCAAAAAGAAGCCGCCGCCAAAAAAGTCCAGGAAGCGATAAAAGTGTTGGAGGACAGCACGGATCGTTTCGAACAGATCAAACAGAGAATCATCAGAGACGGAGAAACAAAAAAACAGCAAATCATTGAAAGGGCCCAAAAGGAAAGCCGGATGTTGCTGGAAGGAACCCAACGCAAGATCCAGAATCAAATCGTTGAAGCCCGGAATTTAATCCGAGCCGAGCTGGTCGATGCCGCCATTGAGCTGGCCGAAAAGAGATTGCCGGAAGAAATTACAGCGGCTGACGAGCAGAAACTGATCGAACGCTACATGGAAATAACGGCCGATAAATAGATTCGAATTCAGAATGTGGTTCACGCTTATGGCGCCAAGGAGGAAGATGCCAGACAGCGGGTCATCAACCGGGAAGCAAAGCGGGGGGCTTTTGTTAAACAATCCTATGATGCCGATATATCCGATCCTGAAAATTATGATCTGACCATCAATACCGGTAGAATGCCCATAGCAGCGGCAGTGGACGCCGTCATTGCAGCGGCAAGAAAATTATAGACCGGCCATGTTATGCGTTGCCCAAAATAAAGACCATCGACAGCCGCTCTTTTTTTCCTAATCCGCTTCCTTTTCAATATCAGCGCCAACTTCAGGGGCGTCCATATCAGGGATCAAACACTCTTGGCCGAACGGCAGGCAGGCATCGGCCGGATAAACCCCCTTCAGCTCGTCTTTAATCGTCCCTTCCCAAAGGCGGACACCCACCAGGTAAGCAATGCGGCCAATCCGATGCGCCCCTACCGGCGCGGTTAGGAAAATAAAACAAATGGTTGCCAACGCCCGCGTGGCCACCCCTAGATTCTCAAAATACAATGCCAGGGCCAGCAGCATGGTGCCCACGCCGATGGTAGCGGCTTTGGTGCTACAGGACATGCGTAAAAGAAGATCCGGCATGCGCAGCATGCCCAGGCCGGCGACCAGCATGAAAAAAGAGCCGATGACCAATAGGGCGGATATCAGGATCTCATTCATGGCCGGCCCCTCCATTTTTCAATATAATAGGAAAATGCAATCACACTCAGAAATGAGATAATAGCCCAAGCACTGGCCACATCCAGCAGAACGGCCTCGTCGGTCACAATGGCCGACACCGCAATAATGCCCGCGGCGGTAATCGACATCAGCTCAAAGGCAATGATGCGATCCGGCAACGTCGGCCCCAGAAACAGACGAATGAAGCCCAGCACAAAGGTCAAACTCAGCAGCGGGAAAACAATGTAATTGATGGCCGTCTGCAGAATCATTTAAACACCTCCATGACGCGCCTTTCCATACGTTGCTTGATATCCTGCCGGAATTGTTCCACATCGTCGACGTGCATGGCATGAATATAGAGCGTTTTGCGATCCGGGGAGACGTCCAGACTCAGGGTTCCGGGAGTCAGGGTAATCAGATTGGCCAGCACCGTAATTTCCAGATCAGATTCGGCGTCCAGGGGGATGGCAACGATCGCCGGGCGCATCTGAAAACCGGGTGTTAACACTTCAACGGCCACCCGCAGATTGGCTACCAGCAATTCCCAGACGAAGAAAAAGAAAAACCCAATAAATCGTAAAAACCGGGTTAAATACACAATAAAGGTTACATCCGTCGGTGAGCTGATCAGCCACAGAGCCAGCGTGCTGATCACAAAGCCGACTGCAAAATTGGCTAACGTAAAGGCTCCGGTCAGCGCCATCCACACTAGCGGTAGAAAAATGTTTCCCAGGATAACGTTGATCTGTTTCACTTTACTTTCCTCCCAGAACGGCTTCAATGTAACCGGCTGGATTCATCAATTGCTCGGCGGCCCGGGTCGCCAGCTCAAAAAACGGCTGTGACATGAGTCCAATAATCAGCGTAAGTGTGCCCAGCACGATCATCGGTAGATATAGCGCAAATTTTTGTGAAGTATTGAGGTTTAAATAAGCGGATTCCTGAGCAGTCACTGTCGTTTGCGGCGGGGTGCCCCAGAAAGCCGCGGCCCAGATCTTAGCCATCGAAAAAAGGGTGAACAGCCCTACCCCCAATGCGGTAGCGGCAATGATGTATCCGGTCATATCGAGGCTGGCTTTAACCAGAATCAGCTTGGCCCAGAAGCCCGATAAAGGCGGAATGCCGGCCAGAGAAAAGGCCGAGATCGAAAAAATAATGGTCAGCGCCGGTGCTGTCTGGTAAAGCCCGCCGAGTCGATCCAGCTGATAGGATCCCTGGAGTCTGCGGGCCACGCCGCTCACCAGAAACAAATTAGTTTTAACAATAATGTGGTGCATGATGTAAAAAATCGATCCGGCCAGCGCCAGCGGCGTAAACAGCCCCAGACCCATAACCATGTAACCGACCTGGCTGATGATGTGAAACGATAATATCCGGCGGAATTCGTTTTGGGCCATGGCTCCGAGTACGCCCGTCACCATGGTCAGGCCGGCGATGACCAGAATGATGTTGTGCGTATAAGCGATATCCATCGCAAATAATAGCGAAAAGACCCGTATGAGCGTATACACCCCGACTTTGGTCAGCAAGCCGGCAAATATGGCAGATACCGCAACCGGCGGCGTATGGTAAGAAGCCGGCAGCCAGAAAAACAAGGGAAACAGCGCCGATTTAATGCCGAAGGCCACCAAAAATAACATGGAGAGAGTGCTGACAACGCCGGCATGCTTCCCATCGCTGATCTGAACCGATAAATCCGCCATGTTGAGGGTGCCGAGCATCCCGTACAGAATGCCCAAGGCCGTTAAAAACAGGGCCGAAGAAACTAAATTGAGGGTCACATATTTGATGGCGCCTTCCAGCTGGTGTTTTTCGCCCCCCAGCGCCAGCAAGACAAAAGACGACATCAGCATGACTTCAAACCAGACGTACAGGTTAAAAAGGTCACCGGTCAAAAACACACCGCTGACCCCCATCAGTAAAAAATGGAAAAAGACATAATAACCCGATGATTCCCGGCCGCTGTCCATACTGGCCAAGGAATAGATGACCACGGTAAACCCCATCAACGCACCCAACACCGTCATAATGGCGCTGAAAAGATCGGCCACCAGGGTGATGCCAAACGGTGCCGGCCAGTTACCCACCTGGATGGCAAAGATGCCGTCCTGCCGCACCGACCACAGCAACAAAAGCGCTACCAACAGATGGGCGGCAGACCCCAGCGCACCCAGCAGGCGCTGAACATTCCGGTGCTGCCACGACAGCAGGCAGAAAGCGGCTGTGGTCAATGGAATCAGTATGGGGAGTATCAATAACAGCTTCATGTATCTGTCGTCTTCATCTCATCCAGTGAGGTGGCCTCCGTTGACTTGAACGTTCGACTAAACAGCACCAGCGCAAAAGCCAGAACACCGAAAGAAATCACGATGGCGGTTAAGATTAAGGCCTGGGGCAACGGGTCGGCGGTGGCTTCAATGGCACGCAATGAATCCGGTGGTATCAGCGGCGCTTTGCCGCGGATCAAATCAGCCGCCACGAAAATCAGCAGGTTAATGGCATTGGAAAGCAACACCAGACCAATGATCAAACGCACCGGAGATCTGGACATCAGCAAATAAACGCCACACCCAAACAATCCGCCCACAACAATGGCTGCCAGAACTTCCACTTTAATCTACCTCCGCCAGGGTTAGTATGATGGTCAGCACCGCCCCGATCACCACCAGGTAAACCCCCAGATCAAAAAAAATAGGGGTCCCCAGGTGCCAGATCTCCTCTGCACCGATCTGAATTTCTCCCCACCGGCCGGTCATAAACGGCTTACCGGCGAAAAGCGAGACGCAGCCGCTGCCCAGGGCCAGCAGTAATCCGACGCCGACAAGCATTCGCGGTGAAATGCGCAATGTCGCCAGCGTGCTTTCAACACCGTACGCATAGCAGTGCAGAATAAAGGTGGCCGAGGCCACCAGGCCGCCGATGAAACCACCTCCCGGTAGATTATGGCCGCGAAACAGAATAAATGCCGAGAACAACAGCAGCATCGGCATTAAAATGCGTGTTGCCGTACTTAGAATCACTGATTGCATGTGTACACCTATAACTTGCTTTGCTGGATATATCGTCACCCAATTTTTAGTGAACATTCAAAACATAAAACCATCAGGTTAGCCGGTTGCCCGTCAGCCCGTTGGCCCGTTTTTCAGTCTCTTATGACCGGCTCAACCGGCTTAACTGGCTAACGGGCTAAACTTTATTCTGGCATTTTTACGGCCTCACTGTCTTCCGGTTTGAGTTTCAGCAGCGTGTAAACACCCACCCCGGCCAGCGCCAGAACCACAATTTCGCCCAGGGTGTCCAGCGCCCGAAAATCGACAATGATGACGTTGACGATGTTGCGGCCGTGGGCCAGGACATAGCTGTTTTCGGTAAAAAAGCCGGAAAGGCGTGAACCTTCCCGAACACTGAGGGCCACCAGAACCAGAATCGACATCAGCAGGCCGCTGGCCGCCGCCACCACGGCATTGCGCAAGCGCTGGGGACGCGCAGATTCACTTTGGAATTTTGGCAATCGATAAATCACCCAGACAAAAAGAATCACCGTCATGGTTTCAATCAAAAGCTGGGTCATGGCCAGATCCGGTGCGCCGAAGTCGACGAATATCAACGCAAGCCCGTAGCCGATCACACCCATGGCGACGATGGCGCCGATGCGCGATGGCACCCAAACCGTCACAAATGCCGCCGCCAGCATTAAAATTGCCACAATCAACTCAAAGGAGCGAATATCGCCGATTTCCAGCGAAAACTGAAATTCACCCTTGTGAACAAGCGTGTAACTCACCAATACCAGGGTCGTTACCATTATCGCTAAAACATAGTGATGCAAATAACCGCTTTGCAGCACCCGCGTTTGCCAGGCGGCCAGTCGTTTTAAGCCTTCCAGCGAGATAAAATACCATGCCGCCGGCCCCCGGGCCGCCAACCAAGCGCCACGCTGTGCCAAGCGACGCACACCGGTATGTATGAGATAAATGATTGCACCGCAGACAACCGTCAGACCGCTCAGCGCCAACATAGGGGTCAATCCATGCCACAGGGCCAGATGCATGTCCACCGGCCGGGCCACAACCGCAGATACGGCGCTGGCCACCGCCGATCGGGTCACCAGATCGGGAAACAGGCCAAGTATCAGCCCCAGCAAGGCGGGCAAGACAGGTCCCAGCCATAAATTCAGCGGCAGCGGATGCGCCTGATGATGCGCCTGACCGGGTGCACCGAAAAACGGGCGTAAAATCATAACGGCAGCTGCAGCCAGCAAGACCGCATTGGCCAGGACCGCTGCGGCAACAAAGAGCCAGCGCAATCCGTTAGTCGCTAGAATGGATTCATAGATCAGCTCTTTGCCGACAAAGCCCAGCAGGGGGGGTAGCCCGGCCATGGAAACCGCCGCCAGGACGGCCGCAATGGTTATCAGGGGCATCTGACGAGATAGACCTTTTAACCGGGTCAAATCCCGGCTGCCGGTTTCATGATCGACCACACCAGCAGATAAAAACAACGATCCTTTATAGAGCGCGTGCACAACCAGAAAGATCATGGCAGCCTTGATCGACAGCGGGGTGCCCAGCCCGGTTAGAAAAACCAGGGTCCCCAGGCCGTTGACCGTTGAGTATGCCAGTAAGAGCTTAAAATCGGTTTGAACCAGTGTCATCAAAGCCCCGGTCACTACCGTGGTGGCGCCAACCAGCGTGAGCGTTAGCTGCCAGATGTCCGTGCCCCCCAGCACCGGACTCAGACGCAGTAACAGATAGACTCCGGCTTTGACCATGGTCACCGAATGCAGAAATGCACTGACCGGAGCGGGCCCTTCCATGGCCGACGGCAGCCAGAAATGAAAGGGGACCTGGGCCGATTTGGTAAAGGCACCCACCAACACCAGAATCAAAATCGGAATATACAGCACACTGCCCCGGATCATATCGGCCCGGGTCAACAGCTCACTGATTTCCATACTTCCAGAGGCCCAGCCCATGAGAAGCATCCCCGCCAGCAAGACCAGCCCCCCGGTTCCGGTGACCAGCAGTGCCTGCAGGGCAGCCGTGCGGGCGGATTCCCGCTGATGGTCAAAACCAATCAGAAAATAGGAGCTGATACTGGTCAGCTCCCAGAAGACAAAAAGGCTGATGAGATTGCCGGCTAAAACCAGGCCGAGCATCGAGGCCATAAAAAGCAGCATGAAGGTATAAAAACGGCCGAGGTGGGTATGACCGGATAGATAACCGCCCGAGTAAATCACAATCAGGGTACCTACACCGCAAATTAGCAGGGAAAAAACCAGGCTGAGACCGTCCAGATAAAACGACAGGCTGGCACCCAGGGTGGGGACCCAGGCATGATATTCGTTGATGATCTGACCCGCATTAATCTGTGGTATTTTTGTGGCAAAGAAGACCGTCAATGCTAGCGGTAAAATGCTTAACACCCAGCCCGCACGATTGGGCATTAACCGCTGCAGCAACGGTGCGACCAATGCCAAAATGAAAACCGAAACTACTGCTGCCAATATCATCTGCACCACTCCCGCCCGAAGAACCTGTCAGCAACCCGAAATCGAATTTAGGAGTATTAAAATATAGGAAAAAGAAGAAAAGTAAAGGGGCAACGATCATCAACTGTCATACAAACCGTCACCATCGCATCACATCAACTATTTCATAACCTTAAAGCAAATAAAATAAAAATAATCAACTTGGTACGGAAGTCAAAATTAGAAGCTATCCCCAAAATGCATTTAAGGTACTTCGGTTGAGCCCGTTACCCGTGAGCCCGTTTGCCGGTTAATTGAATTAAATTTTTACAACATTCCTTTTACAACGGGCACAATCCCGTTTCACGGGGACCTTCGGCCGGCTCAACGGGCTAAACCGGCTAACCTAATTATTGTGATCTACTATTTTGGGGACAGCTTCTTCATAACACCTTGACTTAAGGTCGGTTTCTCTATATCTCCCAGATGGGTCAGAGGACAGAAGTCAGAAGACAGAGAACAGACGGATGAAATTGACATATATCTCATCTTGTCTCGGTTTTTCTCTGTCCTCTGTTTTCTGTTCTCTGTCATCTGTTTACTGACACCTGAAACCTTTGAATAGTAGACACTAAATAGCTCGAGTGAGGATGACACACATGGAAGAAATCGTAAAACTGACTGAGGACTTGATCCGCTTTAAAACCATGCATTCCCAGCCCGAAGAGATCCAGCGCTGCATGGCGTTTATCGAGGATTTTTTAAAGCAGTGCGATGCCCATTACCAGCGGCTGGATCATGATAACTACCCATCTATTATCGTGATGCCGCCAAATGGCATTGCCCCGGTTATGTTAATGTCCCACATCGATGTGGTGGATGCGCCCGCTGAACTCTTTGAACCCCGCATAAAAGATAACGCTCTCTTTGGTCGCGGCAGCGTCGATGATAAATATGCTGCGGCCCTCTCGCTGGTCATGGTCAAGAATCACCTCCTGCGCCTCGGAAAAGAAGGCAAAGACCAGAGCGATCTGCCCTTTGGCGTGATCATTACAGCGGATGAAGAGATCGGCGGCGCCAATGGGGCCCAGCAAGCGCTGAAGGAAGTCAAAGCCGGGTTTTGCATCGCCCTGGACGGCGGCAGTTTGAAAAAAATCGTTGTCAAAGAAAAGGGTATTGTCAAACTGAAATTAATTACCCGCGGCAAAACCGCCCACGGCGCCCGCCCGTGGTTGGGCGAAAATGCGATTGAAAATCTGATCGACGATTACCGGGTGCTCAAAACCCATTTTGACCTCTCGGCTCCGGATCACTGGCACCGCACTTTAAATTTCAGCCGGATCGAGGCCGGCAAGGCCTCCAACCAGGTGCCCGATCATGCCGAGGCCCTGTTCGATATACGCTATACCGAAAATGACGATATGGAGGCGCTCTTTAAAAATATCCAGGCAGAAATCAAAGGTGAGTTGGTGGTGGAGAAAAAAGAGCCGCTGTTTGAGGGTGGCGCCTCTCCTTATCTGGATTTGCTGCTGGAAATCGCAAAGGGCACCGCTGTCGGTTTTGAGCACGGCGCTAGTGATGCCCGCTTTTTATCCGCCCATGGCATCAAAGGCATTGTCTGGGGCGCTGATGGCGACATGAGCCAGCATTCAGCCGATGAGCACGTTAATATCGACAGTCTGAATCAACTTTATGAATTGCTCGACACTTTTATCATTCGCGCACAATCGCTCGTGCCAAAAGCCTAAATTTATGAACCGGTTAGCCGGTTGAGCCAGTTATGCCCGTTAAAAAAGAATAATTTTCATTTTATCTAACCGGCAAACGGGCTCATCCCGTTTCACGTGGACCTTCGGCAGGCAACGGGCTTAACCGATGAAGGATTTATCCCATGCCCCACATCATCGTCAAACTCTATCCCGGAAGAACCGCGGAGCAAAAAAAACAGCTGGCCCGTCAAATTGTAAAGAGCGTTATCAACATTGCAGTATGTAAGGAAAAGTCCGTATCGGTGGCCATCGAAGAAGTCGAACCGGACGACTGGGCCGAAAGCGTTTTCCGACCCGACATCCTCAATAAAAATGAATATCTGGTGATTGCCCCGGGATATAATCCCTTTGAAAAAAAAGACCGTTCCGAAGAAAACGGAGGGCAAGCAGAATTTAAAATCCGGTCCTATCAGGATGCGGATCGGTCAGCGGTCATTGATTTATGGCATCGTTGCAACCTGGTGGTTCCGCAAAATGATCCCCATAAAGATATTGAAATGAAATGCCAGGTCCAGCCCGATCTGTTTTTCGTGGGCACCATTGAAAAACAGGTCGTGGCTACGCTGATGGCCGGCTATGACGGCCATCGCGGCTGGATCTATTATCTGGCTGTGGATCCGGAATATCAGCGCCAGGGAATCGGTCGTCGCATGATGGAACGGGCCGAAGCAGCACTAAAAAAACGGGGATGTCCCAAAATCAATTTGCAGGTCCGCACATCCAACTCGGCGGTGATCTCCTTTTATACAAGCTTGGGGTATTCAAATGATGATGTCATCGGACTGGGCAAGAAATTATAACACCTGCTTCCATCTATAGTGGTTGTCAAAAAAACGTTCCGATTGCGGAACGCTTTTTTGCTACAACACTTATGCCGCCATCCTTTTTTTCGGAATATTAATATGACAAGCGGTATAAATCTCTCCAAATAACATCTCTGTGTAGCTCAATGGTAATACCTGGACTTTGCACAAGTCGGAGGCTTTCATATGCAAGGCATTTCAGGGCAAAGCTATAGTGAACTATGCTTTGCGCTGAATAACGCAGCAGATGGAAGCCTCCGACTTGCCCATCGGGTGAAAATAGATGAGAAATTAAAAGATTAATATCCGATTTAAACATTAAAAAAATTTCTCATCTATCTTCATGCAAAGTCCAGGAAATAGTTATTAATACTCATAGACAACTATCTATTTCTTTTTTCTCCCTTGACCAAAGGTCCCTGATTTTTTATACATTGGGCTTGGGTGAAATGTTACAAACCACCCCGGCAGATCCGATTCGTTCGATTGGAGGTTTTACAATAAACTAGGAAAGGCAGAATGAAAGGAGGATGTAATGAAAAAAATTGTTATCTTTAGTCTAGCCGTATTAATGCTATTTTCGCTGGGCTCCATCGCAGGCGCCAAGACGTTGAAACTAGGTCTGGATGCGGGCC
>JASFEV010000095.1:0-14350 GCA_050124655.1 Desulfobacterales bacterium | reverse complement strand
GCCTGCAATAAAAGCGCAATATCCTCTTGGGATAAAACATCAGGCAATTTTAAGCTGGTCTTGGGCAGATCAATCAGTCTGGCGGGATCGTGGCGTAGGATTTTTTCCTGAACCAGAAAGCGATAAAGTCCCCTGATCGTTACCAGATGCTGTGCGCGCGAGCGAGCCACCAATCCGGATTTTCTGAGGTGAATTAGGTATTTTAAGATCAAAGGCGTATCTTTGTGCGAGAATACGGCTGTTTTATGTTCTGCCAGAAAGTTACGGTAGCGAATGAGATTGCGACTATATGTCTCGAGGGTTTTTTTTGATAGACCTTTTTCAACCAGCAAAAAATTTAAAAATTGGTCGATCAGCGTATCGGCAGTGGGCGGTTTAGGTTTCACCATAAACCATTTATCGCATGCTTCGACACATTTTTCAATCCAGGTTAGAAATGGTCGGATAGCGCCAGGATATTTTTGTTAATGGCAAATTGTAAATCGGGTTGGATATATTGATGGTGTTTTTCGACGAAAGGGACATATACCAGCGTAAAGCTTTGGGCGGTAATGCGAACCAAGGGAAGGATTTCCATTAATTGATTTTTAGGTCTGAAAAAACTGGCCAGGTTGACTTTTAAGCTTTGATTGGCTTCGGTGACGGGTAAATTGATTCGATAATGTCGGTTTTGGGGTAGTTCCCCCACAATTTCCGTTTGGAGCTGGGCGAGGGTCATATGTTTTGATAACTGCATGAATATTTTGGGGCGTACCTTAAACGCCGGCACCCAGAAACGAAAACCGACATTTTCCCAGCCGCTTTGAACGACTTTGGGGATATTGGCAACTTTGATTAAATCGGCGTAGGTGTTAAGCTCTATTCCCTTTATTTTAGATCGAATACGCCAAAACGGCAGATATATGGCATCATTGTCATCGATGGGCTGCGTACCAAATGAGATCTGTTTCAGGCGTTTGCCCACCGGGTACCAGGCCGTGGTGCAATTTTTGCACAATAATACCAACGAATCCCTATCTCCATCCAGATCCCAACCGCAGTTGGGACACAAGGTTGCCATAAAATGAATGCGCCAATGCGGGTTCTCAAAAGCGAGCTGATCCAAATCAAAATCAGCGACCGCAGCTGTTGCAACCGGGCTGTTGAGGACGCCATCATACAGCCGATTTTCAATGTAAAACGGGGCATAAATGAGGCTGATGGTCTCACCGATATGGGCATAATGCAGCACGGGTTTAGGCAGTGTCTTGCCAAAACGTTCATCAAAATCTTCTTCGATACGCGCCAATGGCTGCGTGGGTTTGATAAAACGGCCTTCTGTATCGGGTGTGATAAATTTAAGTTTCAGCGCTTGGCTACGTAAGCCCAGGCTGACCGGAAAAATGGGCGATGCAACCGCCTGATGGCTTACATCGACGAATTTATGCTCGACACCATTGCCAGCGCAGGAGAACAGCATGCCTTTAAAACGCCAATAGGGAAAATAGAGCAGGTCTTTTGATTGCGGCGCTTTGCTGGGGAGCATATAGCGAAAAGCATCGGTGGCCTCCAGATAAGATTTTACCCGGCAAAAGCCACAGTTAAAAAGTCGATCTGTTTCCTCCATAACGGCCGGCGCACCGCATTGAGGGCACTGATGTTCAATTAAAAAATGAATATTTGCCTCCGTTTGTCAGCCTGCGCTGACACGCCATGCTCAACCTGAAAATCAATTCCAATGGGGCCTCTTCACCGGTTTTAGAAAAATAATCTTCAAATCAATTACGGAATTGATTATTTATCCGGTTTCCTCATTTTTTCGCCGCATTCATTGCAAAAAACCGCCTCCGCTAAATTCTCATTGCCACAATTCGGGCAGAATTTTGTTGCCGTTTTTTCCTCGACCGAATGGCCACAGCGCGAACAAAATTTGGCCGTCGGGGTAAGGTTTTTCGAACAGCGCGGACATTGTTCAAATACCAATAACTGGTGGCCGCAATCCGGACAGAATTTGGATTGAGCGGGTATCGTATTATCACATTCCGGACATTTTGCATCCGCCTGATGTTGCTTTGTTTGGGGTTGGGCGGTGGCAAAATACTGTGCGAACATGGCCGGCATCATTAATCCCATTCCAGTGCCCATTCCCATACCCGAGCCGCCCTCAGATTCGGAGGCTTTTTCCATGGCCATGGCGGCTTTCATTTGCATAAGCTTGTTCATGTCATCAAAAACGCCCATCCGGCTGCGGTCATCGATCGCTTGCTGCACTTCTGGCGGTGGGGTGATGGCATTAATATACAGGTGGGTCATACGAATGCCAAAATGGCTAAAATCCTCCGTCAGACGCTCGGAGAGACCCTGAGACAATTCGTCGTACTTAGACGGCAGGTTCAAAATAGAATCGATTTTTTCACCCATAAAATCATTGAAACGAGACACAATCACGCGGTTCAAATATTCTTCAATTTCAGCTGTGGTAAAAATACCTTGGGTGCCCACCAGGCTGTTGACGAACAGGACTGGCTGAACAACCTGCAGATTAAAAACGCCAAACGCTCTGAGACGGATCAATCCCAGCTCCGAATCTTTAAAGGCTACCGGATCACGCGTGCCCCATTTGAGATTGGTGAAAACTTTTAAATTGATAAAGTACATTTCAGCCCGCAGGGGGCTCGTTCCACCCCACGGTAAACTGGCAATCTTAGTCAAAAGAGGGATGTTTAAGGTTTTGAGAGTGTGTCTGCCCGGTCCAAAAGCGCCGACTGCTTTGCCCTTATAGAAAAAAACCCCGGCCTGACTTTCTCTCACAGTCAGTTGAGCGCCGTATTTGATTTCACCTGAGCCTTCCTCCGGCAGGCGATGGACAAGTTCCTGGCCGGTGTCGTCGAACCATTCCAAATTTTCTAAAAAGACCACGTTATTGGTGCCCATAAAAATATCTCCTTCTTTTCTTGCTAATTATTTAAGGGTAACATCTCAGCGCGCCTGCAACACGGGTGGGTCAAAAGTGCGTCGTCGAAACCAAAATTTAGAGCTACACAATCCGTATCGGCCATTTGGCAATCAAACTTAAGATGATGTGTCTGTGGCTAATAAACTGTCCTACGTGCATCCTTGATCCAGACAAAATGAATAAATTCGGCTATTTCCAATTCCCAGCGCCGTTCAACAATGGAGTCGCAAAAATCGGTATTTTCAATGATCATAAAAAGCGCCCGTGACGATCGTCGTACTATCCATTTGTTTGATATCACTATAATTTTTAATTGACATCAGTCTGGCTTTAGCCGATAATAATGGATGAAACCTGCCTGATTTGCTTTTTCCTGACTGTGTACCAAACCGGAAACATCCTTGCTTGGCAAACCCCGACCTGAAAGGGGCTGTATGAAAGAAAAAGACGATAGAAGGGTGTTTGAACGTATTAAAAATGATGCGCCCATCGTTTTTGCCTATCACAATACGGATCAATTTTATCCTGCCGTAATGTGCGACTATTCCATGGATGGTATGTGCTTTATCACCCCAGATGGGGTCGATCCAGGCTCAGATATTTACATCATGATGGAAGATTATGCCCCTGATTCAATCCATGCGGAGCTTTACGAAGGTTTCTTTGCCGAGGTTAAATGGTGCCATCCCATACCTGCCGACGAACAATCCGAATATCGGGTGGGGGTTAAATACTACAAGACCACCATCAACTAAAACTGTTTTCAAAACCACATCTAATGTCCGATAGCTGCGTTACGAACCGGTATAAAATACTCGCGTACTATCTTGTACGCTCCGTTTTTAAACCGTTTCGCGCCTTGCTCTCGAACATGATCTGTACTTTTGAAAACAGTTTATGTTGCTTGTATACCTTTCCTTTACGCATTGCATCCCACCTTGGCCGACCTCCAGAATGAACCTTTGCGGTTGATGATGTGGACTCATCGGTTGCAGGGAGAATCTTGCAACTGGATATACCGGACTTACCATATAACGGAATGAACTGTTAAGCATGGCAAACATGGAAAATCGCCATTTGCGATGCAAAGGGGGGTGCATGCTACGCGTGTCAAAAAATACCCGGCTAACACGCGCTAAAATTATCGCCAAAGCCGAAAAATTCTTCGGTAGAGAAGGGGAGTGTTTGGTCCCTAAAAATCGTACACCATGCTGCCTTTCATTTGAGGGCGGCGGTGGATACGTTGTGATAACCATTGTTGAGGAGCAGAAAGTGAGAATGGTCGATGTTGAAACAAAAGAATTTGACTATCAGGCCAAACGCTTCTTGGAATTGCTTTAAGTTGTAACCTCCTTTTCTGAATATGCTCTTTATTTCGTGTAAAAGAAAAAACTTGTGTTCGCCCCTAAGTCCTGTTATTTAATATAATCTGGACCGAAAATAAACATAGCGCAACACCTAAAGGCAGAACGAGAAGCCTACCTTAATGTTGTTTCAGTTGATTCCCTGCTGACTCCAAACCAAAAAGCTCCCTGACGCATCAAGCGGGAGCTTTGGAAAAATGGTACGCCTGGCAGGATTCGAACCTGCGACCTACGGATTAGAAGTCCGTTGCTCTATCCAACTGAGCTACAGGCGCTCATGTAAACCTTTTTGATATCATATGTTTTATTTCCTGTCCATAAAAATGCAGATACCGATGGCTTCTTGCTGGAATGCGTGTGGGTATTGCAGGCATTTGCATCGTTAGGATCATATTGATGAGAAAAAAACCGGTGAAAAGTAAAGCTTCTGTTCAACCGAAAGGCACAGCCCGCCAATCGGTCCGGAGAAGGAGCACTGCGACCAAAAAGACGGCCAAGGCGAACCGCTCTGTGGTAAAAATAGCATCCAAAACAGCAAAGCGTCCTGTCAAAAAGCGCGCCCCCAGCAGCCGTGCTAAGACGAAAAAAGTGGTCAAAACGGTTAAAAGTCCGGCTAAAAAGACGGTTAAACATTCTAAATCTTCGGCTACGAAAACGGCCAAAAGTGCAAAGCGCTCTAGTAGAAGGACGGCGCTCAAACCTAAAGCAGCTGCAAGAACAACCAGCAGGGCTGCCAAAAGTCCGGTCAAGAAAACGTCCAGAGCTTCTAAGAGCCTGGTCAAAAAAGCGTCCAGGGCTGCCCAAAGTCCGGTAAAGAAAACGCTAAAGGCTGCCAAAAGCCCGGCTAAGAAAACATCTAAGGCTGCCAAAAGTCCGGCTAAAAAAAGCGCCAGAGCCGCGTCCGCTCCGGTCAAACCAAAAGCCAAAAGCGCCAAACGCGCCAGCAAGACAACGATTCGCAGCACCAAAAGCAGCGTCAAGAAAACCGCCAAATCCCTTCAAAGCAAGGCCAAGACGGCAGGCAAGACGACCAAATCTGCGGCCAAAAAACCGGTCAAAATGACCACATCGAAGAAAAAAACTTCGCGAAAACCCTCTCCTGCGCTGAAACCCGCAGCTGCTAAGAAAGGCGCTGGCGCCAAACCATCTGAAAAAGCACTGGTTAAATTTGATCCGCTGCAACGGTATCTGACAGAAATTAGTACTTATAAATTACTAACCAGAGAAGAAGAACGCGAGCTGGGCATCCGGGTGCGGGAAAAGGGGGACAAGGATGCGGCCTATCGCCTGGTGACCTCTAACCTGAGACTGGTTGTTAAAATCGCACTGGAGTTTCAGCGCGTGTGGATGCAGAATTTGCTAGACTTGATTCAAGAGGGCAACATCGGTTTAATGCAGGCAGTTAAAAAATTTGATCCATATAAAAATGTCAAGTTCTCCTATTATGCTTCTTTCTGGATTAAAGCCTATATCCTCAAGTTTATCATGGATAACTGGCGTCTGGTTAAAATCGGCACCACTCAAGGCCAGCGCAAGCTCTTCTTTAAGCTGAAGAAAGAAAAGCAAAAATTAATCGACGAGGGGTTTGAACCCAAGCCCAAATTACTTTCCGAAAGACTGGGTGTCTCAGAGCGCGAAATCATTGACATGGATCAGCGTCTGGACGGATGGGATGTATCGCTGGATGCACCGCTTAAAGAAGATTCTGACACCGAGAGAATTGAATTTGTAAGCACCGACGCTGAATCCATTGAAGACAAAGTATCCAAAAAAGAAATTGAAGTTCTGCTCCACAATAAAATAGCGGAGTTCCGAAAAAAAATGACCCCGCGGGAGCTTGAGATTTTTGATCTACGCATTTTTTCAGACAATCCGGTGACGTTACAAGAAATAGGTGACCGTTACGGAATATCCAGGGAACGCGTTCGACAGGTAGAAAAAAATATCATTAAGAAAATGAGGGAATTTTTCAAACGGGAAATCCCTGACTTTGCGTCATATACTGAAGGCAGCAGAGCTGACTAGCTGATTCTCATACCTAATTTTCATGCAAACCCAATTGCAGATAGGATAAGCGTTACATGAAGTTGTTAAGATTGGCGGTGACCATTCAGGTGGTGGTCGTTTTTTTTATCTGGGGTTGCGCTTCGAATTCCAGCTCAAAAAGACCATTATTTGCTCCTGCATTAGAGGATCAAACGGGGAACCAGTACTATTACTTCACCGAAGCCCAGATCCAGCGTAAAAAGGGTAATTTGCCAAAAGCAATCGAGTTGCTTAAACAGGCCATCGAACAGGATCCTGAATCCGTGTACCTCAAACGCGAGTTGGCAACCCTCTATTTGCAAAATAAGGATGATGAAAACGCGCTTGATATCCTTGAAGGTATACTTAAAGACCACCCGGATGATGTGCGCTCGCTGATTTTATATGGCGGCATTAACCAAGTGCGCAAGAACAATCAAGCGGCCATAAATGCCTATGAGCGAGTCATTGCCGCGGATCCGAAACAGGAAAAAGTTTATCAACTTTTGGGTGGATTATATCTAGAAGAAGAAAACTACGACCAGGCCGAACGCATATTTCATCAATTGATCGAGCAATTTCCGAGCAACTATACCGGATACCTGTATTTGGGTAAAATATATGCCAAACAGGGCAAACAAGCCGAGGCCGAAAAGCAATTTAAGCGAACACTGGAAATTGAACCGGACCTTGTGGAACCGCGATATGATCTGCTCGAGCTTTACAAAGAAGAAAAGAATGAACAAAAAATCCTGAACCTATACCAGGACATCTTGGAGCGCAATCCGAATAACATACGGGCGGCCATGGAGCTTGGCCTCCACTACTATCGCAACGGTAAAATAGACGAGGCCGAAAAAATATTTAAAAATCTGGGCCGGCGAAGTGCCGATGAATTTGAAGTCATCATTAAACTGATTCAACTGTATATCGATCCGGAAAAATTTGATGACGGCATTGTGATCATTGAGGGCATGCTTAAAGCGGTTCCGGACAACTCGGAAATCAATCACGTTGCCGGTATTGCCTACTACGGTAAAAAGGATAATGCCAATGCATTAAAGCATTTCAAAAAAGTAGCCCCGCAGTCCCGATTCTACGAAGATGCCGTCATTCATGCGTCCTATATTTTATCTGAAAACAAACAAAATGAAGAAGCCATTAAGCTTTTATTCGACGCCATTGATCACAATCCTGATAATGCCGAATTCAAATATTATTTAGGCACCTTCTATGAAGACGCAGAGCAATATGATCGTGCCGAGGAATTTATTAAACAGGCCATCGAAGCTGACCCGGATAATCCGCGTTATTATTTTCGGCTGGGTGTCGTTTACGATAAATGGGATAAAAAAGAAGCCTCGATAGCGACCATGCGTAAAGTTATCGAGTTGGATCCCAAGCATGCCAATGCACTGAACTATCTCGGATATACTTACGCAGACCTTGGGAAAAATCTGGATGAAGCTGAACGGTTGATTAAAGAGGCCCTCAAATATAAGCCCGATGACGGATATATTACCGACAGCCTGGGTTGGGTGTACTATAAAAAGGGAGAATATGAAAAAGCCTTGCAATATCTTCAAAGGGCGGTGGAAATCGTTCCGGATGACCCGATTATGCTGGAACATCTTGGCGACGCTTATTTAAAGCTCAATGATAAGGCCAAGGCGCTTGAATATTATAAAAAATCGTTACAGTACAAAGAAAAAAATAAAGAAAAACTCGAACAAAAGATTCGCGATATTTCCACCAATGGTTCCTAACCGATATGAGATGGTATCGGATCATTCCCGCTTTAGTTCTCGCCTGTTTGCTGTTGAACTGCGCAGCGGTTAGACCCTCAAAAGAATTGGCGGTCACGCCCGTCGAACGCAGCGCTCAAGTATACGAGCTGCTCAACACGCTTAAGACCCAAAATGATACGCTGGTCAATTTCAAAGGGATCGGCACTATCACCATCAGGCAAAACGGTCTCACTCAGTTTGATCAGCGAGTTGCCTGGATTGGGGAAAAGCCGGTCAAGTTCAGCATTGCGGTGTTGATCTCCGGTTACCCGGCGGTCAAATTAGCTACCGACGGTCGCTGGCTTTACTATCTGGAAGTTCAGGGACAGGATACCCGATTCAAAAAAATTTCGACGAGTGATCCGGACTTAAAAAGACTGATATCGATTCCCATATCCGTCAGCGATGTTATTGCGTTTTTAAGCGGCCGCATTCCGCTGATGGAGTTCGATTCAATCACATTTGTCCAAGGAACATCGAATCAGGATCCGGTCCTGCTGCTGACGGATCGCTGGTGGGGCGTTCGGCAAAAAATATTTTATAATAAAACATTGTCCGAGGTTCAGCGGGTTGATGTATTCAGCCGATCCGGTACTTTGCTGTATCGGGCTGAAGTCGACCGCACCCAGCGGGTAAACGACTTTCAGGTGCCGCGGCGGTTTAGGCTTTCCAACGATGATGGGATCGATTTCCAACTCGATATCCATCGCTTTTGGGCCAATGTTGATGTGTCGCCGTCTGTTTTTGTCCTAACACCACCAAAATAGAACCCTTCGCAAAATGCGTCTAAGTGCCCAGGGCGGCGTTGCGGCTTGGTTCAAAATGCTCACATACTATCGTGTATGCTCCGCTTTTTCACCAAACCGCGCCTTGCCCTGAACACTAATCCACATCTTGAGAAGGGTTCTACTCGGGTATCCAATAAGTTAGTTGTGCGAAGCGGGAATGCTTTGAGCGTTGAGAAGATCGAATAAGGAGAACGGCAGAAATGAAAGCTGAAATCGTGGCGACCGGCGAAGAGATTCGAACAGGGTCCCTCATCGACAGCAATTCAGCCTATATTGCTGCCAAACTGGGGGAAAACGGCGTAGCCGTCACCCGGCATACCAGTGTCGGTGACGATCTTGAATTTATCAGTGCGGCGTTGACCGAAATCGGCCGGCGCGCAGACCTTGCTGTTGTTACCGGCGGATTGGGCCCGACAGCGGATGATCTAACCGCTGAAGCCGCCGCCAAGGCAGCCGGTGTAAGGCTGGATTTGGATCCATTGGCACTTGAATCGGTTGAACATTTTTTTAAAGCGCGTCAGCGGCCCGTGAACAGCGCCAGCCGTAAGCAGGCGTATTTACCGGTGGGCGCAGACTGCATCCAAAATCCTGTTGGAACGGCGCCTGGATTCAGTCTGAAAATCGGGGAATGCCGATTTTTTTTCCTGCCAGGCGTGCCGGCTGAAATGCGCCGCATGTTATCCGATGCCGTTCTGCCGCAAATTCACGCGCGCATAGGTGACCAACACCTTTTGTACCTTACCCGCACCCTGTCGACCCTTGGCTTAACCGAATCGCAGACTTCTGAGCGACTTGCCGGACTAAAAGAAGTCTGTCCGCAAATCGCGTTGGGGCTGCAAGTCCGATTTCCATTCATTCTGGTGAAGCTTTATGCCAGCGGCTCTAAGGAGCGACAATTGAATGCCGACCTGGCGTCGGCCGCTGCCTGGGTCACTCAAAAGATGGGCCCTAAAGTGATATCCCCAATAGGCGACCCCATTGAAAAAGTGGTCGGAGATCTTCTTAAACAAAAACAGGCCCGTCTGGCGCTGGCTGAAAGTTGCACTGGTGGCTTGATGGCCGACATGTTAACCGGGGTATCCGGCAGTTCCGATTATTTTGTCTTTTCCGGTGTGACTTACTCAAATCAGGCCAAGATCGACATTTTAAAAGTATCCAAAGACACCATAGAGCGCTACGGCGCCGTGCATACTGAAACCGCCATCGAAATGGCCCGGGGCGCCCGGGATATATCCGGTGCTACCTATGGTTTGTCCACCAGCGGTATTGCCGGCCCCACAGGCGGCACAGCCGAAAAACCGGTGGGCACAGTGTGTATCGGATTGGCAACACCGGAAGGCACCGCCGGTCATCGGTTTCGTTTTTGGTTCAACAGCCGCACCATGCATAAACAGATGTTTGCATCAGCGGCTTTGGAGGTGTTGCGCCGTGAGCTGATGGGTTTAAATCCACCCCATTTTTAGTGAACCCGTTTCAAAATTGCATCTTGCAAGCTCTTACCCGGGCTCTTTGATAGCCATGTGCACCTGGCGCTCTCGCCAACAGCCACCCAAACTCCATCGGGCGACAAGATGCCCGAAACACGAAATCGGATTTTGGAGCATCTAAATCAATATCTAAAAGATTTGCCGGCCCAGTTCATCGCAATGAGCGGTCCGCCATCCCAGTTGCCAGAAAGTCTTGAAGATATTCAAATTACTTTTAATAAGAAAAATACAATAATTTTAAATTATCATATCATAAAATAAAAGTAGTACATTAACTTTAATTGTCTATTAGGAAAGTCTTAAACCAAAGCGTGCTTTCTTTGACAAATACCTGTTGGTCAGACGGGGCACCCATGCGATGGTCGCTTTGGGGAAACACGAGCAGGTTTTTGGGTTCGCTGACGTGTTCATAGATTTCGTGTGCATGGGAGAGGGGAACTGTTTCATCGGCATCGCCGTGGACGATCAGGATGTGCTGTAGACCTGCAATCGAATCTAAAATATCAAACGGATGCTTTTCAAAAGGGCTGTTAGAATCGACAGTCGTTTTGGTGTGTTGTGAAACCAGATCAGTGCTGCGAAGTGGTGCAGCCCAGGTGACAATTGCATCGGCTGACAGTTCACGGGCAACTGCCAAGCAAACACTGCCGCCCATACTGCTGCCGAAAAGCCCCAGATGACTGCTCAAATCACCCCTTGATCTAAGCATGTTGGCTGCTGCTATCAGATCTGCGCAGCGCGCTGCTAACGATGCGACCGTATCAAAGGGCGCTTTGCTTTCACCGCACCCGCGATGATCAAAGCGGAAATATGCCATATGATGCGCATTGCAATGCTTGGCAAGCGCTATTTGCTTGGGAGAATCTTTATCACTCAGTAGACCATGGGAGCCAATAACGCAGGGGGGATGGGTTGTCGGTGGCAAATGCAAATAGCCTTTCAGCCAAAAGTCTTCTGATGCGAATTGAATTTCTTCAATAATTTCCGAATGCATTGATTTTACCTGTATGATTAAAATAAAAAAAGGACAGTCAATCGAAGTTGACATCAGCAACATCGCCTATGGCGGAAAAGGGCTGGCCCGCATAAATGGCCTGGCTGTTTTTGTGGACCAGGCTGTTCCTGGCGACCATGTGTTGATTCGCATCACGCGTAAGAAAAAAAACCATGCGCACGCCCGGGTGTTGGAATTGCTAAAAGCATCACCGGATCGCATCCAGCCCCCCTGTGTATATAGTGGTTTTTGCGGCGGGTGCAAGTGGCAATTTTTAGAGTATGCAGTTCAGTTGAAATACAAACGGCAGCATGTCCGCGAGTCCCTCGAACATATCGGCCAGATCAAAAATGTAGCGGTGCACCCCACCATACCGTCGCCCTTGACCTTTGGGTACCGCAACAAAATGGAGTTTACATGCACCGATCGACGATGGCTCATGCCTGCAGAGATGCAAGACACTAATGTCGAGAAAGATTTCGGTATCGGATTGCATGTGCCGGGGACTTTTTTTAAAGTGTTTGATACCAAAAAATGTCTGCTGCAGCCTGATTTGGGCAATCACCTGCTCGATGATGTGCGCCAATTTGTCAAATACTCCGGGCTGCCGCCTTATGGATTGCGCAGCCATGTCGGCTTCTGGCGGTTTTTAATGCTGCGCCATTCGGTCGCTTTGGATCGCTGGATGGTCAACATCATAACGGCTGCGGATGATCCACAGGCCGTCAAACCCCTTGCGAATGCGTTGATTCAAAAATATCCCCAAGTGAGTGCTGTTGTGAATAATGTGACCTCCCGCGAAGCCGGTGTGGCCACAGGGGAATTTGAGCGTACCCTCGGTGGTCGGTCAACCCTCACCGATAAAATCGGCCCGTTTGCCTTTGAGATTTCGGCCAACTCATTCTTTCAGACCAATACGCTGGGTGCCGCAAAATTGTATGATACCGTTAAACGCTATGCGCAATTATCCGGATCGGAAACCGTTGTGGATCTGTATAGCGGCACCGGTACCATACCCATTTTACTTTCCGATGCCGCCCAGGCGGTTATTGGTCTTGAAATGGCCCCTAGTGCCATTGCGGATGCGGAAAAAAATTGCCGTATCAATCAGGTCGACAATTGTCGTTTTGTGGGAGGCGACATTCGGCAAACCCTGCCGGCCATAACTCAGCAGCCCGATGTGCTTGTGATTGACCCGCCCAGAGCCGGAATGCACAAAGACGTGGTCAAACAAGTGCTGGCGAAGTCGCCCGAACGGATCGTCTATGTATCCTGCAATCCGTCCACTTTGGCGCGCGATCTCAATCTGCTGCAGGCGGCTTACCAGATTCAGGAAGTACAACCCGTGGATCTATTCCCGCATACCTATCACATTGAGTCGGTGGTAAGGATGGTAAAAAGCTAGCTACATACCACATAATATCAATGCTTATGAGCAAAGTTGTAATTTTTCGGCTTCTGGCTACTGTCCTCTGATACCCGAACTTGGAGATAACTATGAAAGTCGTATTTCACGATGATTTTTACAAGGTTTACACGACCGATCCGGCGGCATCTGCCGGACGCATGGAAGCTATCATGGCGGTTATCGAGTCCCATGTTGATATTCTTACTGCTCGGCCGGCCAAGCAGAAAGACATATTGAAGGCTCATACCCAAGCACATATTGAAAACATCCGTCGTGCCGGCCTTTACAATATCGCTGCCCTAGCTGCCGGTGGCGCCATTCAAACAGCCGTCCTCGGGCTTGATGAGCCGGCCTTCGGGTTAATCCGGCCTCCCGGCCACCATGCCTCCCGCGACAGCGCATGGGGCTTTTGCTATTTTAACAATATGGCCATTGCCCTGCAGGCTTTGAAACACCACGGTCAGTTAAAAAGTGCTTATGTGCTGGATATTGACCTGCACTACGGTGACGGGACGGTCAACATTCTTGAGTCAAAAGGGTATGTCACGGTTCACAATGTCGCTGCAACGGATCGACGGTCCTATTTGGCGGAGATTGAAGAAGGTCTGCGGGAACATCCGGTTGATCTGATCGGGATTTCGGCCGGCTTCGATCATCACCGGGAAGACTGGGGCTCGCTGCTGTGGACTGAAGACTATTTTCAAATTGGAAAACTCGTCAAAGTAGCAGCCGATCGAAATGGAGGAGGATGTTTTGGCCTGCTTGAAGGCGGTTATAATCATGCCATTTTGGGAGATAATGTGATGGCGCTCATGAATGGCCTGATTGAGTGCTAATGCTGTAACTTTTTAATATTAAACGGATCTTTATGATTGGGGCAAACGTGCTTTAGTCGGCATGTTCGCCCGGATGTTTTCATCCTTTCTCTCTAACGAGCGCAAGGAAGCCGACGACCGTAAGGCGCCGGGGGGTTGTTCCAGCCTTTCCATACTTCCTTGCGCTTTTTGTGTCACACAGAAACCGCTGAAACCATTTATTTGCTCGACAAACGCTCAGGACCTTTCCCATGTTCTGTCCGGCGCTCACAATGAATGCACACGCAAAGCGGTCTGAATGCCATCGACGCAACAGCCGCCGGCAGAGCCATTTAGACGGCCTTCCTTGAACTTGATGAGCGCAGCCTGTCTGCTCAAGGCAAGAATTAAAGCTGTTTATCTCTCATGGGGGGCGGATTTTGCTTGATCAAGTTACCCGAATCTGGGTTATAACGGCATTCAGATATCTTCAAAACCCAATCCGGGGTTATGCTGATCACCTCGACCACTTTCGTTTCTATTTGATCGTCTAATCTGGAATTAGTAGCGATTTTACCTGATCTAACATTAAATTCCTGGAGAGCAACGATTCGTTTAATCTTTGTGTCTGGTAGCGCTTCCAACATTTTATCAATACTCGAAGTGCTGTAGGCACTGTATTTGTGAATGATGTACATGTTGGGATGCTCGGCCAGGATCAGCGTATCGCTTCGATTTTGATAATTCGCGTTCAAGAATGCTATTGCA
>JASFEV010000094.1:0-14358 GCA_050124655.1 Desulfobacterales bacterium | reverse complement strand
TGATGACGTTGTCTCTGTTGAAATAACAGGCTCATTTGGCCTGTTTCACGGCGTGCGAAATGAATCTTTCGGTTTCCGGGAAAAAATGAACCAGACCCTCCAAAACACCGGCCGCGTAATTACCGTTCGTCCCGTAAAAATTTCCGTCGGGTAAATACAGCCGGTGCAGCATGTGTTTGGCGGTTAGCGTTTCAACCGCTTGTTTGCGGACTTCAGCCATGGCATTCTTTACCAGGATCGCCTGCAAGCCGCTGGTTAAGACATCCAGGTCATTGCCGCTGTCGCCCGCAAATACGGTACGATCCTCGGCAAATTGTTCCTGTTGCATGAGGAACTTGATGGCATGCAGCTTGTTGGCACGGGCCGGAATAATGTCCAACAATCCATCGTCGCTGATTTCATCAACACTCCAGATAATATTGGCGCGAACGCCTTTTTCATCCAAGGCCATGCGAATATCGTTTCTCAAGCGCTGCTGATCAACGTGTTGATCGGTGTAAAAGCTCAGCTTGTACCGGCTCTGTTTTTCAGGCTCTTGAAGCCGGATCTCGTCCATATCCTCCAAAAATTCGGCCAGCTCTTTCCAGGTGTATCCTTGCCAATCCGAGCCGATCTCATTGCTCCAGTCATCTGCTAATTGCCAGTTGCCATTGATGACTCGGTAAAGGGTTGTGCCGACATCGCCGATGGCATAATCCGGCATGGGCAGGTAAAATTCTTCTATTGCATCCAGGATCAATTGTTTGTCGCGCCCGCTGACATATGCCAGATAAATATGGGCATTTTCGGCCAGCCGGCGGAACACGGGACGGGCAAGAGCCGATTCTTGCTGAAATCCGTTCGGAATCAGGGTCCGATCCAGATCGCTACAGATGAATATGTTGTTTAATTCAGCCACGGAATTCATTTATCAGATTGTACTGGACGCTCAATTTCATTATGATTTTAATATTTTAGGTTCATTTGAAAGAAGGTATACGGGTATTGCCAGCAGGATATTGTTTTGTATTTGCGGTCACTAACTTAATATTAACTATAACAGATCGAAACGATACGTCAAATTCGAGCGCTGCTTCTTTTATTTCTCGGTATGACATTAAATATTTATTAAGATCAGATGACAATTCATAAAAGACGAACAATGTTATAGGATTATTATCGTGTCGTCGGTTCAATAAAGAAGGGAAAATGGGTATGAATACAAACCATAAAACAACTTTGTTGGCTATCCGTCATGGCGAAACCAGGTGGAATGCAGAACAACGTTACCAGGGCCATGAAGACAGCCCGCTTACCGAAATCGGTCGAAATCAAGTCGAGGCCCTGGGTCTTCGGATGAAGGCATTTGAATTTAATTCATTGATCAGCAGTGATCTGGGACGCGCTCAGGAGACGGCTGCCATAATCGCGCACTACACGGGTCATACGGTGGAAACCGATAGCCGCATCCGGGAGAGAAATTACGGTGTTCTTGAAGGTTTGACCGTTCCTGAGATAAAGGCCCAGCATTCAGAGATCTTAGAAAAATTGGATGAGAATGATCCGGATTATAGGGTTCCCAAGGGTGAAAGCCATCGACAGCATTATGAACGGAATGCTTCATTCATCGACGAATTGCTACGCCAGAAAGCCGGCACCAACATTGCCCTCGTCATCCACGGTGGGGTTCTGGATAGCATCTTTCGTTATGTTGCCGGTCTGCCGCTGGACCGTCCGCGCTGTTTTACGACCAACAACGCCAGCCTGAGCATGATCACGCATGGCACCTTTTACGGCACTACCCGTTGGGTTATCGAAACATGGAATGATGTGGGGCACCTAAACGGCATAGGTCTCAATCTGGGTCTTGGGTGATTTTAATGTTGTAGAATCGTAAACCTTAGCTTTTAAACTCAGTCCATCGCTGCCGGCCTGAATAATACCGTTATATGGGTATTGGGGATGCCGAATCGATCCAGCGGAATCATCACGGCATGATCTTTTGTCAAACCCGGTGGAAATGAAACTGAAACAGGGATCTCACCGGAAATAACACCCTCCCCGGCACATCGAAGGCATTCATAAAATCCCACCCCCCCGTGTCCGCGACATGTCGGACAGACGGCCTGGGCGGGGACCATAATTCTGGCATTTCCGCCGCGACGCGCTTGCTCCAATGTGAGCGTTACTTCAAGCGTCAGATTTTTCACCTGACCGGATTTAGACTGCGCCAGATCGGAAAAATTACTCCACAACCAATCAAAAATTTCGTCGAACGAAGGGGTAAACGACTGAAACGAGCGCACAGGCGAAACCTCCCCAATATCGACAGGTCTTTCTTCCGGAATCAACGGCTCCGGTTCAGAATAAGGTGCAGGCCTGATCGGTGCTTTGTGTGATACTTTACGGATGTTCTGCTCGTATTCGCGTCGTCTGCGATTATTTCCGAGCACCGAGTAGGCCTCCTGAATGTCGCGGAATCTCTGACTGCCGCCCTCATAGTGATCCGGGTGAAATTCTTTTGCGAGCTGACGATAGGCACTTCTAATCTCATCCACAGTGGCTTTCGGTGAAATCCCCAGAATTGCAAAATAGCTTTTTGCCATAACAGAGCTCCTTAATTGATATCGTGGGTCTCTACAAATGGTCTGCTATCTAAAGCGATTCTAAGTGAAGCATAATTTACGTCGTTAAACAATCAATATGACTTTAACCCGTTGTAATTTTGATCCGTCTGGAACCACTATCTTTTGCTTTTTGTAATTTTATTTTTAGGATACCGCGCTGATAGGTGGCATCCACTTTATCCGGATTTACCTCTGCCGGCAGTTGAATCGTTCTGTTGAAATACCCATATGATCTTTCGACGCGATAATAGCTTTCATCTTTCTCTTTCTGCTCTTGTCTTTTTTCACCTTTAATGGTTAAAAGTCGTCCGTTTATTGAAATATCGAAATCCTTGGCTTCGATTCCAGGAATCTCAGCCTTGATCGTTATATTATTTCTACCCTCGCTGACGTCGATACTCGGATCCCATCTTCCCTCGCCAAAAAGGTAAGATGATGGTAGAAAATTGGGCTCAAAAAACCGGTCATATAGGTTTTCAATTTCGCGACGCAGTTCACTTGCTTGTTTATTCTTGTTTTTTTTCCATGGTAAGATGTCAAACATAATGTCACCTCCTATTTTCTTAGCCTGGCTCAGCGCCAATTAAACAAAAGGCGAGTGTATCTCAATTTAACTAAACGAAATTTTGGAATGAAGTGGAGCCGGAATCTCTCAGATTGTGTCTGCCAGAACCTTCCGGCTCCTCATTCCTTTAGCCTGATTTTACCGTAATCTTTTTCGGGGTTGCTTTTTCAACCTTTGGAAGCGTCAAGCGAAGGACGCCTTCATTTAACTTTGCATCGATGTTGGCCTGATCGATGAGTTCGCCAAGGGTGAACTGTCGGTAATATCGGCCGGTTTCATACTCAACCAGTAATACTTCCTCGTCGCTGTTATCAACAGGGGCGATATCTGCCGACAGGGTCAACGTGTTGTCACGAAGGTCGATCGTCAAATCATCTGCTTTAACGCCCGGCATATCGGCGAGCAAGGTAATGTTTTTTTCCGTCTCAAAAATATCGACAGCAGGTGTGAAAACCAATCCCGGCGTGGTTTGCTCGGCAGGACTGGCCACCTCTTGCTTTTCCCGAACTCTAAGTTCTCTGCTATCTTTATCAGCCATTGCTAAATCCCTCCTTTGTGAAAGAATTTGTTTCCTAACTTACGCTAATTTGTTTGGGTTTTGCGACCTCTGCTTTTGAAATTACGATGTTTAAGATTCCGTTTTCCAGTTTGGCTTCCACCCTATCCGTATCGACCTCGCCAGGCAGACCAATCATCCTGGAAAATGTGCCGGCTTCGCGTTCCCTTCTATGATATCGGGCACCTTCTTCTTCCGCAGCGATCTTTCTTTCACCGGAAATAGCAAGGTTTTTGCCGGTCACCTGAATGTCAAGCTCATCGCCTTTAACACCGGGCAATTCGGCGCGAACATAATAACTGTCCTTGTCTTCAGTCAGATTAATCAGCGGAAATACACCGGCGCTCACACGTTGACTCGGCGCAGCATCAAATAAGTGATCAAGCTGCTGTCTCATCCGATGCAATTCTTCCCACGGGGTTCTAACTCTAAAAGTGGGCACATTAAAAAATCTGCGATAAATCATTTTAGCACCTCCCTAATGTTGTTGATAAAGATCAATTGATAAAAGTTTATAACGTTCCATATTACGAACACCAGTTTTTGATAATATGATAAAAATAAATTGCCTGTTGTCAAGATCTGCAATAAGAAAAATATTGCATTACTAAAAAATTAATTTATATTGAAGTAATGTTAATTGATGATTTTGAAAAAAAGGAGCGGTATCATGAAAAAAACAGATGAAAATCAGTATGATATGAGCCAGCCGGCATCCAAACCATCCGCTCTGGATCTCAGAGGTCGGCAGTCGGTGCGCGCCACATTTCGTCTGTCAGAGGCTTGTATTGACGCAATCACTGTTCTTTCGACTCAGCTGGGAATCAAACAAAAGTCAGTTTTTGATCATTTAATGGAGGATGCCCAGGTTTTAAAAGATTTGGCCCGTGAACTGGCAAGCATTGAATTTAAGCGGGGTGATCGTATCCAAAAAACCTTTGTCATCAGTCGCCGGTCATTATCCTTTTTGGATACGATTTCAAATGAATATGACACACCCAGGGATGCTTTAGTTGAGTTTTCAGTTCGAAGGCTTTTACCAATTATTGCCAAAGAGCGTAAGCGACATGAGAAACGCAAACAATTGTTTGCTGAAATTGAGAATCACTTTGCAAAAGGTGAGCGTTTATTTTCCAAAGCAGATGAAATGCTGGGTGCTGACGATCCGATCGTCAATAAACTAAAAGCAGCCATGTCGGTGTATAAAAATGCGCATGACGACATCGCTCACTTTATTGAAAGAGGAAAAATAATTGAAGAATTTCAGCTCGAATAGATGGGGCCGTTGCCTGCGGTTGCTGTAATGAGTCATGTGAAATAGCTCTGATTAAGGAAGGATATGCTATTTTGATTATGGAAATAAACTATTCTTCTTCAGCTTCAATTTCCTTTTTGAGCTTTTCAGCCCGCTTGATGTACTCTTTGAGCTTCTGTTGTACTGCGCCGTACACGGTCCCGTCAGGATAAATTCCCTTTTTGTTGGGCTTGCCGGCTGGCTTGCCAGTCAGAATCTCGATGCCCTCTTCAACCGTATAAACTCGATAGATGTGGAATTGCTTTTTCTTGACGGCATCCACGACTTCTTTCTTAAGCATTAAATTTTGAATGTTGGCCGCCGGAATAATAACGCCCTGCTGGCCGGTCACGCCTTTTTCTTTGCATACTTCATAAAAACCCTCCACCTTCTGGTTGACATCTCCGATGGCCTGTATTTGTCCTTTCTGGTTGACCGATCCGGTAACGGCAATGCCCTGCTTGATCGGCATGTCCGCCAAACTGGAGATAATGGCATACAATTCGGTGGATGAGGCACTGTCGCCGTCGATACCTAAATAGCTCTGCTCGAAGGTAATGCTGATCGACAGGCTCAGCGGGTGCTGCTGGGCGAAAGTCCGCCCCAGATATCCGGAAAGGATCAGCACACCTTTGTCATGGGTGCTGCCGCTGAGCTCGGCTTCGCGTTCAATATTCACAACCCCTTGTTTGCCCATATAGGTTTCGGCCGTGATGCGCGCCGGCCGGCCAAAGGAGAATTCGCCGATCTGGTAAACCGCCAGAGCATTGACCTGCCCGATGACCTCACCGCTCACATCGATCATGATGGTGTTGTCCAAATAGGACTCATGCATTTTGTGCTCATACAGATTGTGACGGAAGCGGTGATCGTTGAAGGCTCTGATGACGTGTGTGTCCGTTACCTGGCGGGCATTGCTCTTGCGGGCCCAGTAATCCGCCTCTTTGAGGATCCCCAGGATGGGACCAAATCGAATGGACAGCTTATGCTTGTTGGAAACATATTTTTCGCCGTACTCCACCATGAGGGCAACGCCTTTGGGGGTAAACGGCAGCAGGTTTTCCTCCCGGCAAACCCGGGCGACAAAGCGGGCATATTGCTGAATGGTGCGCGGGGTGCGATCGACTTCCGAATCAAAATCCGCCCGAACTTTAAATATTTTGTTGAATCTGGGGTCTTCACTCTGAATGACTTCAAATATTTCATAGCTGCCCAGCAGAATGATTTTGACATCCAGGGGGATGGGCTCCGGCTTGAGAGACGTGGTGCCGAAGCCGGTTTCTTCCGGGATATCTTCGATCTGAAGACATTTGGTCCGCAACGTTCTTTTCAGCGTTTCCCAGACATAGGGGTTCATCATCACCGAATCGATTTCCATGATCAGAAAGCCGCCGTTGGCGCTCAGCATAGAGCCCGCCTGCACCATGGTAAAATCGGTGTTGATGGTGCCCATGATGGCGCGTTTTTCGATGCGGCCGAAAACATTATAAAAAGTGGGGTTGGTTTCGAAAATAACCGGTGCCCCCTTGGTTGATTCCTGATCCACCAGCACGTTGACTTCATATTGCTGGAAAGAAGCATTGGCGTTGCGCGGCACTTGCTCCGGCGCCGGAGATTCACCTTTATTCGGTGGAATAAACAAATTGAAATTTTCAACGATATGCTCCTGAACGGTATTCAGGTGCGCGACAATATCTTCGCAGGCCTTAAACTCTTTGCGCATGGGATCGAGCCGCTTTTTGACCACTGACAGCGCGTAGGTGTCCATCAGTTTTTCAATTTCGGCGTGCAACGCCAAATTATTTTTATCCATTTCCATGGCGGTGGCTTCGATTTCAGCCTGCACGGAAAGAAGATTTTCCTCGATTCTAGCCCTGGCTCTGGCCGGCAGGGCATTAAACTCTTCGGGCGTAATTGCTTGGCCATCGACCAGCGGGATGGTTTGAAAATCGGTCTCGGTTTGCTCGATCTGCAGGTTTCTTTGAGCGGCAAAAGCTTCCAGCGCTTCAAAAAGTGTGTGCTGCTTTTGAGTAAATCTATTCTTTATTTTAGATAATTTTTTTAAATAGGCATCATCTTCAAAACCCTCGGGCAATTCCTTTTTTAAACCTTCGATGGCCCGCTTCATCTTCTTGCTGAATTGTCTGGCCGTTCCCGGCGGGACCGCAATGGCGTTGGGGCGAAATTCATCTTTGAAATTGTTGACCAGGCACAGGTCATTGGGGGTCGGCAGGCGTTTGGCATGCTTATTGACCAGATCTCTGACAATCGTTGATTTGCCGGTGCTGGCCAAACCGGTGACAAAAATATTGTAGCCGGGATCGTCCATATTCAAGCCAAAATCGATGGCCTTCACCGCACGCTCCTGACCGATCACCGTATCCAAAGGCCTGACTTCGGATGTATTTTTAAACTTGAAGACCTTCGGGTTACAAATCAATCGTAAATCGGATACCTTTACCTCAAATTTCTTCGCCATAGTTTCTCCTGGTCGGTTGAGCCGGTTAAGCCAGTTGAGCCCGTTGAGCCCGTTGAAAAGGAAATAGTCTAATTTTATTTATGAACCGGCAAACGGGCCAACCGGCAACGGGCTCAACCTTATCAGTATAGCAGGGTAGATTATATTTTACAATCTTGTCAGCGGCTTATAGTGCTGCGGCTGCCTGTCGGTGAGGACATCATTGATGGGATTGAAGGATTTATCGCGTGCTTTTGCCGGAATGATGTCTGCCAGCAACACGTCGTCATCATTGTTGCCGGCCTGTGCCAATTGTTGGCCGTGAATATCATAAATGGCAGAGTTGCCTTTGAATCTCAATTCCTCGTCATTTCTTTTTTCAGAACCAGCCCGATTGGCCACAGCCAGATAGACATTGTTTTCAATGGCGCGCGCGGGCATCACTCGTTTCCAGGCCTCGGTGATTAAATTGGCCGGACAGACGATCAGATCGGCGCCCAGTAGGGTTAATATTCGGGCCGATTCGGGAAAGCGCCAATCGTAGCACACCATCGGCCCGATCCGGACATCCCGTTTTCTATCCGCCACCACGAAAAAACCGGTATCGCCAAGATCAAAACAATCGTTTTCTTTATAAAATAGATGCGTTTTGCGATAGACAAAAGGTTTGTTGACTTCCGGAACAACGACAAAACACGAGTTATATAGACTTTTCTGATAACGTTCGGCAAACCCGGCCACCACAACGGCATTTTTTTTCCGCGCCATGTCTTTAAAAAAATTGCTGCTTTCTCCATCGGCGGTTTCAGCCACCCGGTCGATTTCTGCGCGCGAAAGGAAAAAATAACCGGTGGTGCACAGCTCAGGAAAAACAATGATATCGGCCGTGACACTTTCCACCAGCTGTTGCATGCGGGCCAAGTTTTTTTGTTTCTCTCCAAACTCGGGCGTGAACTGGACAACCGCTAGCTTCAATTGTTTCATCTTAGCGCTCTTCCTTTCATCCAGATTGGCGTTGCTGATTTATATTAAATTACCAGGCTTCTGGCAGCTGGCAGCTGGCTTCTGGTCACTGGCTACTGGCCACTGGCAGCTGGCTACTGGTCACTAGCTACTAGCTACTGGCGACTGGCAGATGGCTCTGAACCTGTAAACACAGTATGTCAAGGTTTAATAAAGACGAACGTCCAACGTTCAACGTTTAACATCCAACGTCGAATGGTTGATCGGAATTGGCCGGATTCAGCGATGAGCGAAGCGATATCCAAATTGGAAGTTCGACGTTGGAAGTTCGATGTTGGGCGTTAATTTTTACATCCGCTGAACCTTTGAACCTTTAAGGTACCGCTGAAAGCACCTCGCCGTATGAGACTTCGCACTAAATTTGAGAAGCTCGACCGGTGAGCCGGCGGTCACCACCCGGCCGCCGTCGTTGCCGCCTTCCGGGCCCAGATCGATGATGTAATCGGCTTCCTTGATGATCTCCATGTTGTGTTCAATAATGGCCACGGTGTTGCCTTCGTCGACCAGGGCCTGCAGAACGCTGATCAGACGTTGTATGTCGGCCAGATGCAATCCGGTGGTCGGTTCGTCTAAAATGTAGAGGGTATGCCCGTTTGTGCGTTTGACCAGCTGCTTGGCCAGCTTGATACGCTGGGCCTCTCCACCCGACAGTGTGGGGCTGGGTTGCCCCAGGCACAGATATCCCAGCCCGACGTCGCAGACAAACTGCAGGGCGCGACGGATGGGCGGTACGGCTGAAAAAAACCGGACCGCCTCGGCAAAGGTCATTTCCAAAACATCGGCCATGTTTTTGCCCTTGTATTGGACTGCCAGGGTTTCCTTGTTATAACGCTTGCCACGACAGACCTCACAGGGCACGTAGACATCCGGTAAGAAACTCATCTCGACTTTGGGGCGCCCCTGACCTTTGCAGGCATCACAGCGGCCCTCTGCGACATTGAATGAAAAGCGGCCGGGTTTATAGCCCCGGGCTCTGGCAGTCGGTGTCATTGAAAACAATTTGCGAATGTCGCCCAAAAATCCGACATAAGATGCCGGAACCGATCGCGGCGTGCGCCCGATGGGGCTGTGGTCCACCTCCAGTACCCGCTGAATCTGCTGCCAGCCTTTGATGTCTTTACACTTGCCAGCCGGATAATTTTTCTTCTGCAGACGGTTGTGCAGCCCTTTATAGAGCGTTTCTTTCAGCAACGAGGATTTGCCTGAGCCCGAAACACCGGTGATGGAAATCAGGCGGCCAATCGGAAGACGCACATTGATATTTTTTAAATTGTTGGTTTTGGCTCCCTGAACGATGATTTTTTTGGCATTGCGGTGGGGCCTGAGTCGAGATGAAATCCTCTTCGGATGACCGTCCAGCAATGCACCGGTGACCGAAGATTTGACTTTTTTCAGATGGGCAAGCACCCCGGAGGCCACCACTTTTCCGCCGTCCTGTCCGGCACCGGGACCCAGGTCGATGATCGTATCTGCGGCGCGAATGGTTTCCTCATCATGTTCGACCACCAGAATGCTGTTGCCCCGGTCCCGCAAGGTTTTGAGAGCGTCGATCAGGATTCCGCTATCGCGGGCATGCAGCCCGATGGTGGGTTCATCCAGAATATAGCATACTCCGGTCAGATTGGACCCCAGCTGGGCAGCCAGGCGAACCCGCTGGGCCTCGCCGCCGGACAGGGTGTCGCCGCTGCGCGACAAGGATAAATACGATAGCCCCAGCTGGTTGAGCAATGACAGCCGGGTTAAAATTTCGCTGACCACCGGTTCGGCGATCGGCCGCTCCGGAGTGCTGAATTTTAATTTTTTAATGGCCTCAAACGTGTCCTGCGCCGGTTTTTGCACCAGATCCCAGATGGAATGACCGCCGACTTTTACTGCCAGTGCTTGTGGTTTCAGGCGGCTGCCGTTGCACGCGGAACAAATTGGGGTCGCGATGGGAACGTCGTCACCGTCGATTTCCAGGGTACCGGACACACCCAGTCCGCCGCAATCGGGGCAGGCACCCTGTTTGCTGTTAAAGGAAAACAGCCGTGGATCAAGGGGTTCCATACTGATGCCGCAGGTCGGGCAGGTTCCGGATAGGCTAAAGATCTCTTCATGGCCGCGACGGTCCAAAAGGGTAAGGCTACCGTTACCGGTTTTGAGCGCTTTGTCTACCAGTGACGCAAGATTTTTAGACGGCAGGTTTCCGACCACCAGCTCAATGGTATGTTCGTGATATCGGCTTAAAGCCATGCCTTCTTTTAGCACGCTCATGCGGCCATCGATGCGGGCTTTTTTAAAACCCTTTTTCAAAGCCCGGGCCAGCACATCTTTGTGAAAGCCTTTGCGGCCGAAGACCTGGGTGGCCAGAACCGTTGCGGGCTTTCTGGCAAAGCGTTTTTGAATCTGCTGCACGATGGCAGCCTGGCTTTGGGCTGTCAGCTGCCGGTTGCATCCCGGGCAATGCTGGCGGCCCAATTTGCTGAACAACAGCCTGAGGAAATGGTAAATTTCGGTAAGGGTCGCTACTGTCGAGCGGCGGCTGGAATGGCTGATGCGTTGTTCGATGGCCACCGTCGGTGCCAGACCGGTGACCAGGTCCACATCCGGACGTTCCAATATTTTCATGTACTGGCGAACGTAGGGCGCCAGGCTTTCCAGGTAGCGGCGTTGTCCTTCGGCAAACAGAATATCGAAAGCCAGAGTGGACTTGCCCGAGCCCGATACCCCGCTGAGCACCACCAGCTCGTTCTGGGGAACCGTCAGGCTGATGTTTTTTAAGTTATGTTCCCGGGCGCCTTTTAAGGCAATGCTATCCGATGCCGCCGAATTGCTGAAAGCGGCCATGGGATCGGCAATCCCCGGCGGTGGGGCTGATTTTGGGCGTTTCAGCCGTCCCTTGCCATCCAGATAGGTTTTTAGAAACCGTCCGGTGTGCGAATCGCTGATTTGGGTAATTTCCGTGGGCGGGCCGCTGGCCACCAGCCGACCGCCGTCGTCGCCGCCTTCGGGCCCCAGATCGATGACCCAGTCGGCGGTCTTGACCACATCCATATTATGCTCGATGACCAAAACCGTATTGCCGCCATCCACCAGGCGTTGCAGGGCGATCAGCAGTTTGCCGATGTCATCAAAATGCAAGCCGGTGGTGGGCTCATCGAATATAAACAGGCGGTGGGCGGCCTTCCTGCCGTTGGACGTTAAATGCCGCGACAGTTTCAGGCGCTGGGCTTCACCGCCGGACAGAGTATTGATGGGCTGACCCAACCGCAGGTAGCCCAGACCGACATCGGCCAGCGGCTGCAGGGCAGATATAATTTTAGGCTGGTCGCTAAAAAAATCCAGGGCCTGATTGACCGTCAGGTTGAGAATATCGTTGATGTTTTTTCCCTGATAGGTGATTTGCAGAATCGCATCCGTAAAGCGCCGGCCTTTGCAATCAGGGCAGGTGATAAACACATCGGACAGAAACTGCATTTCGACCTTTTCGAAACCATCGCCCTTGCAGGTCCCGCACCGTCCACCATCCACGTTAAACGAAAAATAGCCGGGTCCGAAATGCCGGGCGCGGGCCGCATCGGTATCGGCCAGTAGTTTGCGAATGGGGTCAAGCGCCTTGGTGTAGGTCAACGCATTGGCTCGCGGCGTGCGGCCGATGGCACGCTGGTCGATCAGAACGACATCATCGATGTTGCCGATGCCGGTAATTTTCTGGTGCCGGCCGGGTCGGTCCTGGGGGTCGCCCAATGCGCGCTTGGCGGCTTTGTAGAGGATTTCTTCCGCCAGGGTGGATTTACCGGATCCGGATACACCCGTCAGACAGACAAACAGCCCCAGGGGAATGCGCACATCGATGTTTTTCAAATTATTTTCAGCCGCCTTTTTGATGGTAATCCAGCGGTTTTTTTGGGGTCGCCGGTGTTGTTTGTTGCGCTCAATGCGGCGTTTGCCTTTTAAGTACTGGCCGGTGAGTGATCCGTTGACATGGGCGGTGGGACCAAAATACATTACCTCGCCGCCTTTTTCGCCGGCGCGGGGCCCCAAATCCAGTAGAAAATCGCTTTCGCGGATGATTTCAGGATCATGCTCGACGACCACCACCGTGTTGGACAGATTGCGCAGCCCTTTTAAAATGCGAATCAGGCGGTGATTGTCGCGGGGATGCAACCCGATGCTGGGCTCGTCCAGGACGTAGAGGGTGTTGACCAGCGAAGACCCCAGAGCCGACGCCAAAGCGACCCGTTGGACCTCGCCGCCCGACAAGGTGCGGGATTGGCGGTCAAGGGTCAAATACCCCAGACCGACATCCTTCAGATAGGTCAAACGGTTGCGGACTTCATCGCGGACCAGCAGGGCTGCATCATCCGAACCTGGGAGCGTCAGGCGGTTAAAAAAATCAAGCGCCTGCAGCACATTTTTTTGATAGACCTGGGCGATGGTGCGGCCTGCCAGTCGGTACAAAAGGGTCTCATCCTTAAAGCGTGAGCCGTTACAGTCCGGGCAGATATCATAGCTGCGGTTGAAAAGGAACCCGAGTGGAAATTTTACGACGCCGGCAAAAATCCATCAGATCATCGTATTCCATGCGCCCGTCTTCGCGCGAGCCAAAGGGCTTGATGGCGCCCTCTGCCAGTGAGCGGGAGGGATCCGGGATAATCAGATCCAGATCGATGCCGATGGTGCGCCCGAATCCCCGACAGGTATCACAGGCGCCCAGCGGGCTGTTAAAGGAGAACAGATTCGGCAGCGGTGGATTGTAGGCAATATGGCATTTGGCGCATTGCAGCTGGTTGCTGAAGGCCCTGTGACCGTGGGGCGGCAGCCAGACATCCAATTGTCCGCCGCCAAAACGGTATGCCAGCTCCAAAGAATCCAGGATGCGCTGCCGGTCCTTGTTCTTCAGGATCACGCGGTCCACCAGAACTGGAATGGCCTTTTGGTGGTCGGCGGGCTGCCATTCTTCCAGATGGATAATCCGGCCTTCGAGGTAAAGGCGGTCAAAACCCATTTGCATCAGAAACTGACGCACTTCTTTTTGCGGTGCCCCTTCCAACCGATAGGGAAAGGTGATAACCATCTGGGCGCCGTCCGGCTGGCTTTTTAAAAAATCCCATACGTGCGCCGGTGTTTCGGGTTTGACCGGCCGGCCGCATGTTCGACATTGAAGCTCCCCCAGACGGGCATACAGCAGCTTCACATAATCGGTAATTTCGGTCATGGTGCCGACCGTTGAACGCGAGGTGCGCACCGGATCTTTGCGGTCGATGGCAATGGCCGGCGGGATACCTTCGATTTTTTCCACCTGGGGCCGATCCATGCGATCCATAAATTGACGCGCATAGGGTGAAAATGTCTCGACATAACGCCGCTGGCCTTCCGCATAGAGGGTATCAAAAGCCAGCGACGATTTGCCGGAACCACTGACGCCGGTGACCACGGTAATGCGATTCAGGGGAATGTCGATATCCAGGTTTTTCAGATTATGTTGACGGGCACCTTTAACCCGAATGGATCGCGTTTTCATAGATTTCAACGTTGACAAATATGCGAAAGGTTATGGAGTTTTCAAATATGGTGTAAATTATCGGTGGAAATACAGAGATTATTCTTCAACGATGATCGCCCCGGGTGCGCACTCGTCTGCTGCCTGTCGAACCAGATCCTGCAGGTGTTCGGGAACCTCGTCAACGATAACTCTGGCCTGCAGCTGATCCGTATCGTAATCAAAAACTTCCGGGCACAGTTTGTTGCAATTGCGATCGCCCATACACAGGTCATAATCAATTTTCACTTTCATTTTTGTGGCCTTTCCTATATAGAGTGATAATTTTCTGAATCTTAAAAAGTCTAAATCAGTTTAATGTAATTATTGATTTC
>JASFEV010000093.1:0-14404 GCA_050124655.1 Desulfobacterales bacterium | reverse complement strand
TTTGGTAATGATCGGTCAGGCCGACAGACCGGAGACAAAATATGCCCGACTGGCCCTTGAACTGGGCCATATTTTTTGTGGACATCTGGGAATCGACAAAAACGCCTGGTGGTCAGAGCGGCATCATCTCAGCGCCACCCAGGGGGAGATTGAGGCTGAATCAGTGGCATTTTTAATCTGCCAACGCAAAGGCCTGGCAAGCAGCACCGGACAATATCTCGCCCAATACCAATTGACCGAACAACAGATCCCGATTTTCAGTTTGAATGCGATTTTACAGGCGGTAAATTACATCGAGGCCATGGGCAGGTCGCGTTGGCGGAGGCCCAAGAAGCGCAGCCGCTATTAGAAAAGGTTGAGCCCGTTACCCGTTTGCCCGTTATCGGTTAATGCTAAGGATCTGAAAGCATTCAATTCCTAACAGGCTCAACGGGCTTAACCGGCAACCGGCAAACCGGGTGAGGTGATCTACTATTTTTAAGATAGATTCAATAATTTATTACTATTAATGCATACAATTTGGGCATGGATAGAAGTCGATGCGCCAATATAGCTGGTTAGGTGGTTTGGGATTGGCGGATCCAACCCCAAAAAGCTTCCACGGCTACTGATGTGCAGATGACTATTATTGCCAGAACCTGCCAGGCGGTCAAACTCTGGCTCAAAAATACCACCGCCAGAAAGGCCGCGATGACCGGCTTGAGAAAAAACAGGTAACTGCCGCGGGTAATGTCCGGTACGGCCGCCAGCCCGCCAATCCACAAAAACTGCGTGATGGTTGTGTTCCAGATCCCCAGGGTCAGCAAAGCCGTAAACTGGCTGGGCTCGCGGTTAAAGAGCGTCGCCGGGTTGACCCAAATTTTCCAGAATATTCCGACAACCAACCACAACCCGACAGCCCCCATAAACATCGTAATGGCCGTGATTCGCAGGGCACCATATCGGCCGATAATCGGTCTGACCATCACCGTATAAGCGGCCACAACCGCCGCACAGCCCATGACCATGAACACACCAATCAAATTTTCTCCGACGCCGGCCAATTTGGCCAAATAGCCGTCGGTGATCAGCAACGCCACCCCAATCATGGCACAGGCCCCACTGATTATTTTGGGGACACTGAAAGATTGTTTATTCAGCCACAGATTTGCCAGGCCCACGAAAATGGGGATGGTGGTCACCATGGTGGCCACCTGTGGTACGGTGGCAAAATCCAATGACCAATGAAACAGCAAATAGCCTAAAGAAACGCCCATTGCAGCCAATCCAACCAGCCGCAGGCCATCTCGGCGAAAGGGCTCCAGCAGATCACGCGAATTTGGGAAAACGAGTGCCAGCAAAATCAATCCGAATCCACCCAGCAAAAAGCGCCAGACGGATAGTTCCGGCCCTTGTATACAACAGAGCACCGAAAAAAATTCACTGGAGGCATGCCCACACACCCCCAATAATACCGCTAGATAAGCCAACCACGAATATTTATGCCAGATGCCCATTTATAAAATCTCCTTTGCAAACAAAATAAAGGCGTCGGCCAAAGCCTCGGGCTGCTCGGATGGAATCAGGTGACCGGCAGCAGGCATATCAATCCGTCGCCCGTCGGGGATTCTAGCAAACAGCGTTTCAACGATGTCTTTTTCGAGAAACACATGATCCTGCAAACCCGTGATGACCAGTGTCGGCAACGTCAGCTGTTCGTAAGGAAGATTCCAGTCAGCTTTGCGGCCAGCCTCCGCTAGTAATTTGTAATGGCCGCTGGCGGGTTCCAGGGCTGTGTAATCCGCATTGGTCTGCAGAAAATCAGGTCGATTTTTCTGCAGCCATTCTTCACTCATTAACAGCGGTAAAAATAAATCGCGAAATAGTGTCAGACCACCGACCTCCACCGCGCGCACCAACGCATCGCCAATCCATTTTAAGCGGGGGCCTTCTCGGCGCAGGGTGTTAATCAGAACCAGGCCGATCGCTTGGCTGCCCGCCAGCCATACCCGACTGGCGAAAAGGCCGCCGATGGAAAGGCCCACCAGAATCGGTCTGACCGGTGAAAGCGCTGTCAGCAATTGGCCGGCATCGGCAACGATCTGTTCTTCGCTGAGCTCCGCATCGGGCTCAAACGGACTGTCGGTCTGGCCGCGCATGTTGTATACCAGAGTGCCGTGACCGGCATCGCGCAGGATCGGGCATATAGCACCCTCCCAGGCACTTGTGTCGCCCGTTAGGGCGTTAAAGAAAACGAACGTAGCGCCTTTAGCATCTGTAGGCGCATGATGCTCATAGTAAAGTCCGGTCTGCGGGCTTAACTTAAAAAAAGACATGTGGCCTCCTTGCTAAAAAAATAATCCCTTTGACAATCTATAATTCAGCAATCGAGTATGACAAAATGACCACAAACATGTCAATCAATCTATTTAAAGCGCTTGTCTTGATTTGAGAGCAAAGGCAGTCTGGTAGGAATGAGATTTTAACGTGCTTTGCGGCAGTCGCTCAAGATGCAATCAGGCTGGTATCGATCCATCCATAAGCAATGGTGTCTAACATTTCACCGGCAAAGGGCAGACGTTTTTTGCGCAAAAGCATGCCGTTTAATCTTTCATAAAATCGCCGGCAAGGATTGTGTTCGAGGACCCACACAAGCATCGAATGGATATCACAGCGGTTAAGGGCAGCGGCCAGCGCCAATACCAGTTGGGTACCGATGCCCTGTCGCTGATGATTTTTCAGCACATAAAGTGCGTAGATTTCACCGTCGTAAATATCATCGGCCTGCCGCGCATAACCGCCACTGATGAATCCGATCACCTCGCCGGCTGTTTCGGCAACATAGCTGAAGGCACGTTTGCTTTGGGTATCATATAAAAATCCTCGCTCCAGCTCGTGGGCCGACATCGCGTACAGATAGCCGAAAGGCACCAGACCCAAATAGGTGTCTTGCCAGGTCTTTACGTATACATGCGCCATGGATTGTGCGTCTGCTTTGTGCGCGGGACGAATAAGCATTCATAGACACCCTTCAGTAATAGAATGATATAGTATAATACCGAATTTGGTGATTGAAAATATCGATTCACAGTATTGGGTTTCAGGTGTCCCGCCTTTCCATCCTCCGTAGTCCCGCCCAGGTGGGACGGAGGACGGGCGCTTTAGCAAGCTTCCGTCTTCGCTCTATCGAGCTACGCCGGGACAAGCCGGCCTGGCAGGTAGGTGTCAGGCCGTTTTGAGACTGCATTGCGCGACCACAGATTTGTGGAAAAAAGAGAGGAAAGATTTACAATCTAAGCCAGGCGGTTTGAGAATGGGGGCTGATGTGCTTATAATCCATGATTGGCGTTCAGCTGTTGGTATCGGTGACCAGCTCTTGCAGGCCGGCGCCGAAATTGACAAGTGCTTCCTTTTTTTTCTTCGGCAGGCGTTTGATTTTCCGTTCAACTTGCAGGGCCCGCCCTTTTTGACCGATCCATTGTTTAAAAACCAGTTTGAGGGGACCCCGCCCCCGAAGATATTTGGCACCGGCGTTGTCCTGATGCTCTGCAAATCTGCGATCAACATCTGTGGCGATGCCGGTATACAGACTCCCATTTCGGCATCTAATCATATAGACAAACCAATCGCACATGTCTAAAAAAGGAGCCGTCGATCAGTCATTGTCCGAGGAACAATGACAACCGGAACCACAACCCGCCGGTTGCTGGGTCGGGGTATCGCTGATGCCCACGACCTCAATGTCAAACGTCAGCGTTTTACCGGCCAGCGGATGGTTCAGGTCCACCACCACTTTTTGATCATCGGCTTCAACAATTTGTGCCGGAACCTGCTGGCCTTCGGGTGAAGAAAGGGCAACCGTTTGTCCCACTTCGATTTCCATTTTAGCCGGTATCTCGGATCGATCAAACGAATGGGTGAGGCTTTCATCCCTGTGCCCATAAGCCTCCTCCGGTTCGAGGGTGAAAACCTTTTTTTCGTTCAACGCCATACCCATCAGGACCCTTTCAAAGCCGGTGATGATCTGTCCTGCGCCCATTTCAACCTCCATGGGGTGACGTCCTTCACTGGTATCGAAAACTTCTCCGTTTTCCAAGGTACCCTTGTAGTGCACGCTAACAAAATGACCTGTTTCTACATAATCCATTCGCATCTCCTTTGATAACAAAATTGACACATAGCATAACTATTAAAACAGGTGAGTCAAGTCCGCGATAAAACATTGTCTTTACATTTCGGATTTCCATTGATACAGTGCGCCGCTTAAAATTCAAATAGGACAGATACAAATCTAGGAAAATTATTCATGTATCATAACCACCAAAAAGAAATAAACCGCCGCCGGACCTTTGGTATTATCAGCCATCCGGATGCCGGTAAGACGACGCTGACTGAAAAGCTACTTCTTTTCGGCGGCGCCATCCAGCAGGCCGGTGCCGTCAAGGCCCGTAAAGCCGCCCGGCACGCGACCAGTGACTGGATGACAATTGAAAAAGAACGCGGCATCTCGGTCACCACTTCCGTTATGAAATTTAATTACAGAGGTTATGAGATTAATCTTCTCGATACGCCGGGCCACCAGGATTTTTCCGAAGATACTTACCGGGTTTTAACCGCTGTCGACAGCAGCCTGATGGTGATTGACAATGCCAAGGGGGTCGAGCCCCAGACTGAAAAGTTGATGGAGGTCTGCCGGATGCGGAACACCCCGATCATGACCTTCATCAACAAATTGGATCGCGAGGGTCTCGCACCGATTGACATTCTGGATGATATCGAGAACAAACTGCAGATCGAATGCACACCGCTTTCCTGGCCGATCGGCATGGGTAAGCGTTTCAAAGGTGTCTATAACCTGTATCGCAAGCAATTGCACCTGTTCAGACCTGGAGACGACATTCTGGGACAGGAGGGGATCATCATTGAAGATCTAACCGATAGCACCTTAGATGACATTCTGGGCCAGCAGGCTGATGAGCTGCGTGCCGATATTGAACTGATCGAGGGTGCCGTTGATCCGTTTGAGATCGACCATTATTTAAAAGGTAGTCAGACGCCGGTGTTCTTCGGAAGCGCCATTAACAATTTCGGTGTCAAAGAGATGCTGGATGTCTTTGTAGAGATGGCGCCCGCCCCGGGATCGCGTGCTGCCGTCTCCCGAGAGGTTTCGCCGTATGAAGAATCATTTTCGGGCTTCGCGTTTAAAATACAGGCCAACATGAACCCGGCCCACCGAGACCGCATCGCGTTTGTCCGCATCTGTTCCGGAAAATTTCAGCGCGGCATGAAAGTTGTCCACCACCGCATCGGCAAAGAAATGGCCCTGGCCAATGCCACCATCTTTATGGCCCAGGAAAGAGAAAATGTGCAGGAGGCTTTCCCCGGGGATATAATCGGTATCTATAACCACGGAACCATCAAGATCGGTGATACATTCAGTGAGAGAGAAGTTTTGAAATTCAGCGGCATCCCTAATTTTGCGCCTGAGCATTTCAGACGGATTCGGCTGCAAAATCCGTTAAAGGTCAAGCACCTTCGCAAAGGATTAAAGCAACTGGCTGAAGAAGGCGCTATCCAAGTCTTTCGACCCCTTACCGGCAGCGACATCATTTTGGGCGCCGTCGGAATTTTGCAGTTTGATGTGACCATGGGCCGCCTCAAGTCCGAATATGGCGTCGAAGCCGTTTACGAACCGGTAAAAGTTGCAGCAGCACGTTGGGTTGCATGCGAAGACCGTGCAAAAATGGCTGAATTTGAGAAGAACAACAGCGCCAGTCTGGCCATCGATGCCGAAGGGCACCTGTCGTTTTTGGCGGCCAGTGAATGGCGCCTGGGCCATTGTATGGAGCAATGGCCGGAAATCGATTTTTTAAAAGCGCGCGATCTAAACTGAGTGAGCAGTGTTGCAAAAAGGTTTCGCCACAAAGGCACAAAGCGCTATAAAAGTGAAGCCTCCTTGCGGTCCGCCTACGGCGAATGGGGCATTCTGGTGCAGGAGAGTAAAATCGTGCAGCAGCTATTTGTCCGTCACAGGTACCTCGGTTTTTTCAGCCATTAATTCATGCAGCTTCTGGATATGATTATTTTCTTCGGCAATGATCTTCGTTATATACTGCAGTGTGTTATTATCTTCGATGAAAGGAATCAAGGTCTCGTAAAACAGGACGGTATCCTTTTCAAATTCTATAAAGATATTAATTAAATCCTCTATACGGTCGACTTCAGAAAAATTGATTTCCCGGTGGGAAAAACTCTTTTCCCCCAGCAAACCGCCAAATACCTTGCGGCTCATCTCTTCCATAAATGGGTTAATGGAATGGGATTCTATTTCCTGTTTCAATTCTGTGAACCAGCCGGTATGTTTGACTTCCTCTTCTGCCATCCACAGGAGCAGCTCGCTGATATCGGGATTTGAGGCCTTCTTGGCAGCTTCGCGGTAGACGGCCTCTCCGTTTTCTTCCAGCTGAATTGCTAAATCCAAAATTTCAAGTGCTGTAAACATCGAAAACCTCTTCTTTTCTTTTTATTTGCTGACCCAGTGAAACAGGTATCATTGGAAGCAAAAGAAATCAATATGAAACCATTCCGCGGCAGCAAAAAAACTAAAAACCCCGCTCTAGAAAAAAGAGACAGGGGTTTTAACCTTCAAACTGTTTTTAGCAGCTAAACGGATTTAGCAATCGGTTTTTACCGGTCAGCAGTAGCCGGCCCTGATATACATTTGGGAGGTCTTGCAGGGGTCCGGAGATAGCAATTCCACCCTGCACATCTGCATGTGTGTTTATTTTAGTCTTGCCGCACTGCTTCGGGCGTCATAAGAGAACTGACCTGAAGGTTCTGCTGTGAATACGCGTAGGAGACAGTTACCGGCACGTTTTTGCCCGATGCATCTGCAATCATGGAAACGCCCTTATACTTGAGCAGACGACGGGCTTCCAAGTTGTATTCGGCCTCGATCCGGGGTGCGAAAAGCCTAAGGAACCAATTGTCGAGTTCAATCTGAATCGTTAAGCGGCCGTCCTCGAATTGGCTTTTGCGAATGCGAATGTCAAACTGGTCCATTTGGGCGGGCAGCACAAGTTTGGCCGCAATGACATCACCGCGTGCCAATGCATCAAGATTTGCCAGGATAAAGGAATGAAAACCCTGTCCCACAATTTGACTGGGCTCCCGATCGAGGTATTTTTTTTGGGTATCGGCCTCGGGCGTTTCTTTGGAGTAGATCAAAATCTGATCTGCCATAATTTTGGCACCGTCATAGTACTGCATGCGCTCATCTTTGAATTCATAGCTACCAACCTGCGCCCCATGAGAAAAGTCCGTTAACGTCTGGCCGATTTTTTTTGAGTTGGTATCATAGTAGACCGTTTTTATAGAGGCAATGCGATTATCTTGGTATTTAATGGTGTGTTCTTCCAGAAACAAGAGCTCACCATCTGCATTAACAGCTTTGCCATGAATCATCTCGACATCAGCCAAGGCTGAAACAGACGCCAGGACAGAAATCGCAGCGACGATAGCAACCGAAAATAATTTGTTGTAATGATTCATCCTGACTCCTTATTCAATATAGGGTTAGTACGCATGCGTACATAATTATCAATGATAAGGCAGGAAAAATTAGTACCACATCGTGGCATATGATAGGTACGAAAAGACGGGTGTCAAATTAAGGCGCGGAATAAATCTGAGGAGAATGATAGATCCTGTTTAGGTAACGGTAACCACTTAAAATTAATTGTAAAAAAAGGATTTGTGGTTATCGGTTTATTCTTCAACTATTTTTTTTAAGGCCCGATCAGATTGATTTGCATCTTCACCATAGGTAGCAACCGAGTTGACATCCAGCCAGGGGATGGATACCCATCCGAATAAGTTGGCAAAAAAAGCAGCCGCTGCAAGGACTCCTGCGAAAATTAGAATCTTCATGGCATTATACATATGATCCACCTTTGATCGGCCCGATGCTTAGTTTAATGAGGGCTAAATCAAATATCGGCATAAATATCCAAAAACTTTACCAAACGCAGCCGATGGCATTTTTTTACCCACCCCGGGTGGCATTACTTTTCATAGCATTGGGTAAATTATTACATATATATTTGAAATTATTTAAAAATATTGACAAACTGAAAATTAAGCCATATACAGACAGAGTCTCATTGGACTTGAGCCAAGATTGGTTTAACAACACCACCCCGGAAATCGGCCATTTCAATGGGAAATAACCCGAATCCAGTGGGTGGAGACACCTGATCCCAAATGCACCCACAACGCCAAAAAACAGTCACCCGTCTGCATCCAAATAAATCCATTGCCCGTCATCAAAAACAGCTTAAACAGCCTGTCGCAGATCGTCGCTCGGGAGTTGATCGACGCCAAGCACCAAATAACCATTACTTTTTGAAGGGCGGGCTGGAAAGAAGGAGTTGGAAAGAAAGAAGATTATTGTGGTATATGACTGATTAAACCTGCTCCTCAGAATCGGACAAGAAACATCAGCCACCGGTCTTTTTTAGCCTGCCGAATATAAGCGGCTTCTGGGTCGCATCACTGTCAATCACCAATTTATGAATCGGTTTTCTGCTATATAACAGCGCGCTTTAGTCAGGTCAATTGGCAAGCCATTCCAGTGAATATATAAATCGAGCAAAATGAACTTCTGATTTTGCTTCTTCTTGTTGCTTTGAATAAGATAATATGTTAAAATTGCTATAAATATTAAACATACAAAAAATAGCCAAAATGGGTTTTATACGCCTAAGGCACCGTAATCTGTCAGGCGGGCATTTGGTAAAGTCCGTTAAAACAGAAATATACATCTATTTTTCAAGAACTTTTTGCTTTTCGCGTATTTCGAGGAGAAACCGATGGAAACAAACAAGGTGGTCGCGCGATTCAAGGATGGAACAATCTTGAAAGGTAAAACCAACGATTTCTTCCCCAATAAGACAAGCTTCCACGTAGAAACGCTCAACGGCGAAACAGAGACAATCGATGTGGAACAATTAAAGGCCCTTTTTCTCGTCAAAGATTTTGAGGGCAACAAAGAATATAATGAAGAATTTAATGATGAGGTTTCCGGGGCTGGTCGCAAGATAAAGGTAACATTCTCTGATGGTGAGATCATCACCGGCTATACCCTCGGCTACTCGCCCAATCGCCAGGGTTTTTATATGACGCCGGCCGATCTGCAAAGTAATAATGTGCGTATTTTCGTGATCAAATCCGCCACCGAAAAAATTGAATTTGTTTAATCACAATATCCTCCCCTCCTTGTGAAGTTTTCCTAACCTGAATATAGAATTGGGCTATGGATTTAGGCGTGCTTGGCTATGGGTTGTTTGAATTGAATCCGTCAGACAGATTGACAAGTTTTTCGAGTTCTTCATCATAGTGGTCGATCCGATTCTGCCAGGCAAATTTCCCCATATGGGCTGAAAGCTGTCCGCGCAGCGTCTTAAACTCGGCGTAATGGGTGATCAGGCGGGTGAGCTTTTGCACAAGGTCGCCGGCATCCTCATACAGAACCACGGAATGGAACTGCTGCGGGATGATCTCCGGGTAAGCCAGCCTGTTCGGCAAGATGGGGACACAACCAAAGCGGATAGGTGAGCTGGGTTTCGTGAAAATACGTCAGCGTCGGCGGACAGATGTCGTTTGCAAGTGCCTTGAAATCAGCCAAACTCATCAGACCGGTGGTGAGCAGGCCGTCATAGACTTTAAGGGGTGGGATTTTTTTGATAAAATGAAGGGCCGCGCCCCGCATGCGCCACTTCCAGAAGCGGGCGGGCAGGGTGACCAAATCGATATCATGCTGTGAATGGGAAACCAGTCCCTTGGCAAACTCGCGATGAGAACCCCCATAATAAGGTTCCAGAAACAGGAATTTTAATCGGGTTTTCACCATCAAACGCCCATCGGTTGGCGCTACCACTCACTGGTAAGCCGCCTTTTAACCTCATCCCATTTGGCTTCCATATTTTTCACAGCATCCACGGCCAGATCCAAATGGGTTGCCGTGTATTTTGAAAAAATTTGATCCTGCTTTTTCTTGTCCTTTACTCCATCTATCTGAAGCGGCATATCAGATACCAGCATAATGGATCCGATGGGAACCGCGTATCGGTAGGCCACCGAAAACAGTGTCGCCAATTCCATGTCGATGGCCAAAATCCGCTGGTTGCGCAAATAATCGACAAACTGCTCGTCAAACTCCCACAGACGACGATCGGTGGTGTAGACGATGCCGCAGCGGGGAAGCCGTCCGCTATGCCGAACTGCGCCGATGCAGTAGAGGTTGACTGAAGAAGCCGGTATGGCCGGGAATCCCTTTGGCAGATAATGATTACTGGTGCCCTCACCCCGAATAGCCGCCGAGGGAACGATAAAATCACCCTCTTTAAGCACGTCGTCGATACCGCCACACATGCCCACCAAAATAACTGTTTTTAAATTTGGCAGATAAGCCAAACAGTTGACCACCAATGCGGCCTGCGGCGAGCCAATGCCGAAATCGATCATGCTGCAGTTGATATCTTTGGCGTTGACGATCCCAAAATTGCCTTCGGTGTATGTCCCCTTGGTCTTCTCTTGGAAGCGCAGGATATATTTCTTGAAATTCGTAATCAGAATATGATCGCAAATCTCCTTTATGCGGCAATTCGTATATCTTTCCAGTGTCTGCTTGATGTATTCTTTTTCATCGATGGGCATTTTCGGCTCCTTGTGGTCCATCAAATAAGCAATTTGCTTGGATAATGTGCCAAACCATTAGACCGTATGTTTCAAATTTAAGCTGATGACAAATTTAGAATCGGTACAATTAATCTTATCATACTGTCATTGTCAATCCCAATCAAAAACAGCCAAAGCCTGCGCGGGTATTTCATGTCAGCTCAGCAATAAACTACCTAACGCTATGCGTATTGATTCCTTTTGTCCGTATCTGACAAAGCCAGGTGATATCGTTAAAGCAGTTTGAATATCATATCACCGCTTAACAGTCCTGAAAGGAAACAAATGGAGGTCATATGGAGAATCCAAAATTAAAACAAAAAGAAGCAGCAACGATTCTGGCGAGGGCCTGGAACAATCTGGATGCATCTTTGCTTGAACCCTACATGGCGCAGGATGTCATTTTCTGGTCCCAACAGGCGCTAACCGACATGACCGGCAAAAATTCGGTGATGGCACATTTGAAAACCGAAATGGAAATGATCCGCAACTCGCCGAAAGAGCGGGTATATGCTGAATTGGGGGAGACCAAACCCTATCCGCTGGTACCCGATACCCCCGAACCCTGCGTAGTCCTGGCCTATGGTAACAAAAACAATGTCAGGGCGCTGGCATTGCTTAGACTAGAATGCGGTAAGATTAACAGCATCGGTATTTGTTCTGACGCACCGCACCCATCGACTGCCAGTCGTACAGGCGAGTATCCATACTAAATGGGTTCAAGGTTCAAAGGTATAATGCTCAGCGGCGATTCATTTGCGGATTGCGGAAAGGGTTAGAGTAACGAAATCACGATTCTGGTATGAAGATTCGGGATTTTAGTTTAGTAAAAGACGGACAGGGCATATCTACCGTCTGGTGGTACAAAACCACGTAACTAACGGTTGCTGCCCGCCAAAGGAGATAACAGTAATCGATCAGGCATCATCCGGACAAACGCTGGACCACTGACTGACTCTGAGGCAACTGTCACGACGCTCATCTTGCTGCCGTCGCTCCCGGCCGATTCTTCGCTCCAGACCACCACTGTCGAAATAATCGGAATCATAAACAGCCCGTCTTTCTTCGCCGCTTCGGCGATCAACGTAAGGGTCGGCGGTTCTTTTATTGAATGTCTGCATAAAACCTCCTTCAAAGCTTAACTTTTACATAATAATCATAATCGCTCAAATAACAATGATCTGCATAAAGAAGCGATGCACAAAAATTGAATTTTACGGTTCCATCGTACTTTGTTTGTAATTTAACCGAATTTGCGATACGGATGTCTCAGGTTTCCCATACGCGCCTAATAAGCTGCGGCAGGGATACCGTTTTTAGCCGCCCAATTCAATGACGGAACACTTTGGCTGCTGGCCTCTCGCTTCTTGCTGCTGGCTATTGTTCAGATACCAGCAGCCAGCGGCCAGAAGCCAGGAGCCAGTCGGTTACCCTTGAACCCAGAACCTCTGAACCTTAAGGAGGGAATGATGATGTCTGAACATGAAAAAGTTGTTGATGGTTTTCGTTTTATGCCGCCGTCTCTGAGCGCCTGGATTGGCAAAGACATACCCGATCCGCCCTACAGCGGAGAGATTGCCTGGACACCGCTTGATAAGCCGCTCAAAGAAACCACTTTCACGCTCGTCACAACCGCCGGCATCAGCATGAAATCCGATCCGCCCTTTGATCTGGAACGCGAAAAAAGAGAGCCTGCCTGGGGGGACCCGAGCTATCGCAAGATTCCGCGCACAGCAACTGAAAGCGACATCGAGGTCAGTCACCTGCACATCAATACCGGCTATATTAAAGAAGATATCAATGTGATGCTGCCGCTGACACGATTTGCTGAGTTTGAAAAAGAGGGGGTTATCGGCAGCCTGGCGCCCACCTGCTATTCCTTTTACGGTTTCCAGATGGATGCCACGGCATTGCTGTCTGAAAGCGCACCCCAGATGGCCGATCAGATGCGCCAGGAAAATGTGGAGGCTGTTTTGCTCACACCGGCCTGACCATACTGCTGCCGGTCCGTGGGACAGGTCGCACATTATTTGGAAGCGCAGGGATTTGCAACTGTAACCTTAACGATGACGCCTGAATTTCAGAGGGAAGTGGGTATTCCACGCGTCGCGGCAATTGAATATCCTTATGGCCGCCCGGTGGGACAGGTTCACGATCGAGAGGGGCAAAGGCAAGTGCTCTTGGCTGCCCTGTCTGTTTTTGAAGAAGCAAAAGAGCCCGGTCAGACGTTTTACTTGCCATTCACCTGGCCCGAGGAGCCCAAACATACCGATTGGCAACCACCGGAAATATCACCTATTATCAAGTTGCATTTAGATGATATAAAAGCATTAGGAGCAAAATTGAGAAAACAAAAGTAAAAGGACGCCAAAAGCCGATTTAAATAGGTTGAGCCCGTTACCCGTTGGCCCGTTGGCCGGTAAAAAAACAGAGATTTCTCCTATCTGTACGGGCTCAACCGGCACAACGGGCTAAACCGGCCAACCTAATTTGGGGTATTCAAATGCCTGTTGCGAAGATCGGGAGCCTCAGTCTGTATTATGAAATTATCGGGCAGGGCCAGCCCCTGGTGATGATCAGAGGCGTGGGCAGTAATGTGGACCACTGGTATGAACAGGTGCCGGCTTTATCCCAAAGATTTCAATTGCTGCTTTTTGATAATCGCGGTATCGCCCGCTCACCGGATCCCGGCGGTCCTTTTAGCATTCGGGATATGGCCGCAGATACCATCGCCCTAATGGAAGCAGTGGGATTTAAAAAAGCACACGTATTGGGCTATTCCATGGGGGGCATGATCGCTCAGGAAATGGCATTGAACCACCCGCAAAAGGTAGAAGGGCTCATATTGGTGGCCACCGATTGCGGCATTTCACTGCGCATCAAGGCGAAACCGGAAGCTTCCAGACTCTTTAGCGAAATGATTCGACTGGGCACAAACGCGGCCAAAATAGCGGCTGCCGGTTGTTTGTTTGCAAAAAAGACCTTTGATAACAACCCGGAGGTTATTCAGCGCTACACAGAGGTTTCGCAACGGTTTCCCGCATCGCAGAAAATGCTTGCCAAGCAATGGGCCGCTGTCACGCATCATGATGCCTGTGGGCGCTTGCATCACATATCTTCACCAACTCTTGCCATCACCGGCGCCGAGGACGTGCTGATTCCACCGCAAAACGCGGTGGTATTGGCAAAAAACATACCTGATGCCCAAATGGTTTCCATCGATGGCGGTGGCCACCTGTTTTTGATTGAACAGCCCCGGCAGTTCAATCAAGCTGTTATCAAATTCCTGGAAGGGCTTTCTTAGAAGATAACAGAGGACAGAAGACAGAGGTCAGAAGTCAGCAGGCCCGTCTTCGCTTTACCAAGCTTCCATCTTCGCATTAGCATGCTACGCCGTGACAAGACGCCGCGGCAAGCAGATACTAGCCGGGGTATTAGATCTAAAAATTTGTTGGTCAACGGAAATGATTTTACAAAAATCAAAAATGAGATTTACTTGTTTTGACCATCATCTGGAATGCCATCTGAATTTTTAAAAAATTGAGATATTATCTACATATCTATATAAATACTGTTAGATTTCAATTAGTTTTATATATAGTCTGTTGACAATAATAATTCCCATTATTAGCTATAGATAGACAAATATAGATAGCGCAACTTTTTTTCTGTAAATTCAATTTGGGAG
>JASFEV010000092.1:0-14838 GCA_050124655.1 Desulfobacterales bacterium | reverse complement strand
AAACCGAAAGACACACCCGCCTTCCAAAGTACAGCGCCTTTTTTGTTATGGGCCATAGCACCGCTTAAAGCAGTGGGAAGTACGACCAGCAGATTGGTGCCGAAAGCAATTCGGATTGCAATGGTCGGGTCTACTCCGATAGACTTCAGGGCCCAAAACTGAACAGGAACCATAATGAAGCATCCACCCACACCCAACAAACCAGACGCGAACCCCACCGCAATCCCGGTGATCAATAAAGCGATAATTTGTGCTGCCTGCATTTCCATTGTTTTGATTATTGCGTAATATAATCAGAAAAATACGTCTTAATCCTAAATCGACTCTGCCTTAAAAATTCTGTCCAAGTTTTCAATCGTCATAAGCGAACCTAATGATATAGTCGTTTTGGGTCTACGCTTTCGGCACTACCTGATCGCTCTTCCACAGCACGGATAAAAGATGAATTTGCGAATCGAATTGTTTAGCCATGATTTGTATGAAGGGAACAACATCCTCCGATTCCCGACCCAGGACAACAGGATGGAGTATGTTTTTAAATATTTTCATTCTGGGTGCTTTCCCCCTCTCCAAAGAATTCTCGTTTTTTGTTCTTATAATCCACAATGTAAAGCAGGGATGCTTTTTCTTTGAGGGTCTTTTTAAGATGTTGCAGGCTGGGTTGATCGATATCAAATACACGGATGTACAGCCTGCGTTTGCCCTTATCCGCCCGTTCATTCGTGGACAGGATACTGGAAATTCGGCCGCCGTAGTCACGTATGATTTCGGTAACCGCCATGAGCCGATCTGGTTGATCTCCGACCTCAACGGTGAATTGAAGCCCCTTTTTCCCGAAGCCGGTTAGGATGAGAATCAGGTTGAAAAGGTCGGATCGGGTGATCACGCCCACCAGTTTTTGCTGTCGATCGACCACCGGCAAACCGGAAATGTGGTGCACCAAAAGCTTCTCGACCGTCTCTTCTAATGTAAAATTCAAAGATACTGTGACGGGATCGGGGGTCATTATATTTTTGATGCTAATTTCTGAGAGGCGGTCGTGGGCTTTTTCAAAATTGCCTGAGGCGACATCCGGTCCGGATGCGATTTTTATATCCCGGTCCGTGACAATGCCTACCAACGCTCCTTTCTGCATTACTGGCAGCATGTGGATTTCATGCCGTTGCAGCAAAAAAGCAGCATCTGCTGCAGTATCATCGGCATCGATTGTAATCGCCGGCTGCCGCATCCAATTCATTACCAGCATAATACAGCTCCCGATAGCTCATTTGAACAGTAATAACTGGGTTTGGTGATAAAAGCATTTTATCTTACAATCCAAATTGTTCGATCGCGGGCCATATGAATCACTTTGTTCGTGACTCTGCCGATAACAAAATTCTGGACCCGCGAAAGTCCTCTTCTTCCCATAACAATTATTCCATAGTTTTCCTTCTTGGCTTCATCCGCTATGGCCTTTGCCCGACTGTGAACCCCTCGAATTAATTTAATTGATATATTTTTTGGCTTAAGACCTAAATCCAGCAGCTTTCTTTCAGCTTTAACCAGTGAGGGGGTCATCAATTTGTGAGCAAATTGCGTGTACTTTTTAGATGGAAATATGTGCTGATATTCAGCAAGATCTTTGCCGTTTCCTCTAATCACGTGTAGCAGGCCAACTTCGTAATCGAGCCCATCCGTGAGAAAACCAACAAAGTCAACTGCGCTCAACGCATCTGACGAACCATCAAATGCCAGCAAAATCTTATTCCCGGCGGGTGCTTTGCCGACCAATATCAGCGGGAGAAAGTTGAGTTTTTCTATCAACTTGGTGGCCACACTGCCCAATACAATCCCCCTCAGACCTGTCGCACCGCGTCGCCGGGCTACAACGGCCTCATAACCATTTTTGGCCTCACGGATAATATCTCTGGCGATGCCTTTTTTCCTCTTTTGAATTTTTATCTGTATTGCGCTTTCAGAAAAACCGGCTTTTAACAAAAATTGTTGAGCGCGTTGCATGTAGACGTCAATATTTTTCCGTTGCCCTGCCTCCCATGCTCTGACCTGCTTGACCGTCGAAGTGCTTCGGGAATCTTTCTCCAGGTCCCAGTAAGCTTCGGGTACCGAGTTGAACACATGGAATAAAACGATTTGTCTATTTCGAAATGAATCCATTCTGGCAATGTGTCTGACCGTATTTAACGCGCGATCAGATCCGTCAACCGGTGCTAAAATCTTTTTTTGTGTTTTCATTTTCATCGCAACCTCTCGTGTTTAATTTATCTTCTCTGCGTAAATTTCCCGGATATTTTCCTTCTGATCAATCACATAGAGTAGAGCAGCTTTTTCGCTAAGCTTGTCTTTGAGTTTTTCCAGCCTGGATCGCTCAATGCTGCGCATGCGGATGCCATATTTTTTTAATAACCTGATGGCATCCTGCATGTAATCGTTTTCATCAACTGTGATAACATTTTTGCTCATCCAGTTTTTGACTAGCATTAAAAGTCTCCTATTATTGTTAAAATTCAAAGTGGCGCTTAATCGATAGAGTTTTGCCGTAGTTAAAAGCATAAGCCGTGCCAAATCTGCTATACGCATATATTCTATTATTTTCAAAGGGTTAAGATGAACAAGATGCCTGCATGTATTTTTCAAAGCTAAAACTTTGAAAAATTAACAAAACATTTTTCGAAATATTTCGAATTTATCAATAGATCTAAATCAGAAAAAAATATTTATTGAATAATATTGAAAAAGGATACTCAAAGCGGAGGTATTGCGAAGAATAGCGTTGAAGTGTAGAAATCAAGTATAGCAGGTCTTAATTTATGTTATGAATAACCCGTGTAAAGAAACGGCGGTCAACCAGATAGAGCAGATTTGCTTTTTCTTCCAGATCATGCTTGAGACTGCTTAACTTTTCTCGGTTAACCCGGTAGGCCCTTATAAATACGTGGCGGTAGCCTTCAGGAACGTTTTCATTGGTTGAGTACAAGCTCACCACGCGGCCTTCATAATTGCGGATAATATCGGTCAATTCCATTACTGCTCTGGGTCGATCCTCAACTTCAAATGCAAACTGAATCCCTCTGCGGTCCACACCGGTAATCGATGACAGCACCTTAAATAGATCTTCTTTGGTGATAACGCCCACCGGTCGATCGTGATCATCGACAACCGGAGCGCCGGAAATTCTTTTCTGGCGAAGGAGATTGGCGGCCTCCTCTATGGTGTATTCCGGTTGAACGGTAACCGGATCCTTGGTCATAACCTGTTTGATCTTGATTTTGGAAAGAAGATCCAGAAGCTCATAAACGGCCAGTGTGGTTGCATCCGAGGCTGAAGCCCTTTTTAGGTCGCGATCGGTAACGATGCCAACCAGCCTGTCATTTTGAACCACCGGCAGTGTTTTGATGCTATGGTCGCTCATGAGTCGGATGGCTTTGTGCATGGAATCATCATCCGCTATGGTGACGACCGGTGTGCTCATCCAATTTTTAACCAACATGGGGTTCTCCTATTTTTGACGAAATGAACGACACGAGTGCCGAATCTGAATAATAGAATTCATTCTTTTGATTCTACCGCAAAAATATCAGCGCTATTTAACTGTTGATAATTTATATGTTCAGATCTATTGAAACAGTTGCTTGGTCACGGTTCATCACTCTGCCGCAGTTCGGGCAATTTATGTCTCTGCAGGGCCGACCCACACGGTGGGCTACTTTATAGCCACATGTCGGGCATATGCAGTTGCCCCCCAATATGGGACTAAAGCCAGCGCCCTGATCCCAGTTGACTGTTTTCCTTCGAGCTCTGCCGGTCCCGGGTCCGGTTTTATTTTCTTTGGCCATATTATCTGCCTCCTGGTTAATCTTCCGGTTCAGCCAGAATGGCAACGACAACTTTAACCGGTACGCTTGTTCCGGCTGGGATAAAAATTTGAGATAATCGACCTTTATTAGGGGATTGCACCTTTTTGGTGATCTTTTCTGTTTTGACTTCGAACAAATCTTCGCCTTTATCTATTATCTCTCCTTCTTTCTTGAACCATCGGGTGATTTTCCCCTTTTTCATGTCTAGATCCCATTTCGGCATTTTAATATTGATTGAAGAGTTCATTTCCCTCACCCCCATATATAGACCTAAAGAGACCGTACGAATGTCATTTTGCTAATACACTTCTCTTATTAGTCTGGTTCTCAGGAGACACTTTGGTCAAGTTTACAATCTCTTCCACCATCTTGTTGAATTCCTGGGTGATGGCAAGCTCATTGTTGGCCAGTAAGCTGATATCTCTTGCATCCCCTTTTGCTGACAGTGCAACTTTTTGATCTTTTAACATCATGGGTCTAACAAATTCGGGAACCGTTAGATGCTTATATTTTTACTTTCTTTGGGTTTTTTGAAAACCAGAAAATTACAAAGTTTACAGACATCAAATCCAGGATAAGTTTCGCCGGTTCTTGGAAAAGATACACCTCCATCGCGCACAGTTCGTTCCAGCATCCATCTGACGGTCGCTTCGAGCTGGTCGCCGGGCCATACCCAATTAATTTCACTCTGCTCGGTTTTACCGGCGGTTTTGCTGCTGCTGCACATCGGCGTGATGTTGGGCTGCCTGAGCAAATGGCATTGCACACATCCATGGCATATAGAAGAATTCATGGTCATGGTCATCGTAAAGGGATGTGTATCATAGGCGGCACACCAATCATTTCCCAGATGATAGGCCTGCAAAACATCGCTGACACCATGAATCACATCCGGCTCATAGGGCGTCTTGTGGAGGGGAGCCGTTGCAAAGGCGAGTAATCCTTCAGGCAGTCGTTTTTTGGTCTTCACAAACCTTTCTGCTTGATCCCAATCTTTGGTGTATTTCAAATGGCTCTTAATTTCAGCTTCATCCAATTCTTTCCAGCCCATCACGTATTTTGCGTTGGTGCAGCCGAGCTTCTCCCGTGTGCCCAGCAGTGTATCACCGCGTTGACGCGAAGCCGCTACGTAATGGCAGAACGTATACGGATGAAATGCGGTTTTGAATTCTGAATTATGCTTAAAATCCTCAAGTTCACTCTCTGAAAAAAAATATTTAATCGCCACCGGATAGTATTTCATTTTTAGAAAGTTCCGCAGGCTAAAAACGATATCCGAATGGCTGAGCTTGCCGCCATTTTCTTTTCCATTTTCGATAATCGCTTGCGCAAGCTCAATATCATTAAGATACCTGGCCGTGTCTAAACGGCTGCCAGTCGCATATGTCTGCGCAGTATTTTCTTTTAACATGTTCACATCCCCCCTAAAACTTTATATGAATTTGAATCGTCTACCCCAATTTCCGCTCTGCATGGCCTGCAGAAGCTTTCTTGGTCAGGTCTACGATACCGTCAACCATTTTGTTGAATTCCTGGGTAATGAGAAGCCCCTTATCATCAAGAAGGCTGATATCTCCCGCGTCCCCATCCTTTACCACCTCAAGATCGAGGGGCAAGGTTGCCAACAGTCTCAAGTTCTCTTTTATAGCCGTTTGCTGTCCGCCTTGGGTTTTAAATACATCGATGATCTCGCCACAGTAAGGACATTTTAAACCGCTCATATTTTCCACCAGGCCCAGAATTTCCATCTTGACCTGGCGGCAAAAGTTAATGGATTTTCTCACATCTGCCAGAGAAACCTCTTGCGGTGTGGTGACAATCAGGGCCTTGGCATCGGGGATGGTCTGAGCCACGGTCAGAGGCTCATCGCCGGTGCCCGGCGGCGAATCAATCACAAGATAGTCCAAATCGGCCCACTCAATATCGGATATGAATTGTTTGATGGCTCCGATTTTTAACGGTCCTCTCCAGATCGTGGCTGCATCTTTGTTTTCGCCCATGAGGGTTTCAATCGAAATCACCTCCAGGTTCGACAGATATTTGACCGGCAGCATTTTTCCTTGCTGGCTGCCAAATTCAAGGTTGCCCTTAAGACCCAGAATGCGGGGGATGCTGGGACCGTGAAGATCCACGTCCATCAGACCGACCCGGAATCCCCTTTTCGCAAGAGCCACCGAGAGATAGGCGGCCACGCTGCTTTTCCCCACACCGCCTTTGCCGCTCATGACGAGGATTTTGTTCTTAATGTGACGCAGTATCTCTGCAATTTCTCTGTTCTGTTTATCCATCTGTGCTTTGCGAGTTTCCGCATTCAAATTGTGGCTAGCTTGGCTCATTGAGAATGATCTCCTTTTTCCTGCGGCAACAATTCATCATTACCTCTGTTTGATTTAATTTGCGTTCACCTGAATCATCAGCATCACACCCCTTGCAGCTGTTCAAATACACGGATAGCCGCTAAGCAGTTCAGCATAAGTTGTGCCAAAAATAGGCTGTAAATAAAAAATAAAAAAATCAAAGAGTTGTTGTTAGGATCAATCGAGATTCAATACCAAGGTGAATAAAAATTAGAAAAATTGCGAATATATTTTTTGGAAAATTGCGAAATAAAAACCAACTAAAGTGATCGCTTCATCCGGCAAATCAGAAACAGCCCGAGCGCCTCAGTTGAAACCGCCATCGCGACAGTTGCCTGATATCCCCACTGAGTCGCCAGCCAACCTCCCAGAGCCGAACCCGATAGACACGCTGATGAGAAAACCGCACAAAAAATGCCCATACCTTCTCCTTCATCAAACGGCGTTGCGTCAGCAGTCAATGCGGTGGCACTTACCACAATGAAAGGCCAACACAGAACCACTAAAACAAAGGTCAATAATATCAAATGAACCGCTCCACCGAACACATGCATCTCCAGCAGGAAAAGCAACAGCAAAGCCGCCAACCGCGCGCCCAGAAAGCTTTTTAAAATTCGGACAGGGCCGAATCGCTGTGCCAAGCGGCCAGCCTGAGCATATAGAAAAACAGAAAGACCCATTGCCAGCGCAAAAGAGAGCGCAATACGGTCCCGCCCGACGCCGAACTCTTCCTGCATCATAACCGGATACAGTGTGTAAATCGCAGAGACGCCCGCAACGCAAAGAAACCATATTCCCATGATACGCACAAAAGGTGTATGACGGACCGAATGTGGATGTTTGGAGATGTTTAACTTAACTTGACTAAACTGAAGATACGATGCGTTCTGGTTGCTTTGGATGTGATGATTAAGACTTCCCACTGCTGGACGATAAGCTATCACTTCATGCGACACCCGGGGGGTCAGGAAACCTGGTAAAACAGCCAAGGCAATAAGACTTGCCGCAACTAGTAAACCGGCACTAAGATCTATTCTGCTCAAAGCGGCTGCCAGCAGCATGCCGCTTACCTGGCCGCCACTGTTAAATGTTTGAAGCCAGCCGATGCGCTGGTCCCATTCTATTTTGGGATGAATTTCAACGATAAACAGATTCCCGAGGGTAATCGCAAGGAACACACTTACACCCTGTATCAAGGCCAGTCCCAGCCAGACGGTGAAAGTGTTCGTAAAGGCGAATGCGGTAAGGGTAATGGCGGTCATTATAAAACTGCTGATCAATAACTCACGGTGAATCCCATATCGATCCGCAATTTTGCCCCATAGGGGTGCGATGAATCCTCCCAGGTTAAAGGCAGCCATTAAGAGTCCCACGTGGCATGCGCTGTTAAAGTGCTCCAGGGCCAACAGCGGCATCAAAATCGGAAACATGCCGCCCATGGTACAACCCAATATGGCATAGCTCAAATACCAGGTTTCTACCCATCGGTGTTTTACCGCCCCAATATAGGGTAAATTCGTCAAGTTCGCATTTTTGAATTGTGTCTGCTTGCATAATGGGCTCATAGTATTTAATTAAGCACAATATATGCCGTTGACTTCACGCTTATTCATCGACTTAAGCCATTATATTTATATGATTTTTTTTACAATAGGTGACCATAGCTTATGGTTGTATTTAGAAAAATTTAAACACAAGTTTTAATAATTTCGAAATCAAAGTGAGGGGCAAAGTGATGTATCGAACCGCAGAACGTGAGGAGAATAAATCTACGTGCATTTTTTTCGAGAAGATTACATGCTGACGGGTGGAAGAAAAGATAGCCTAAGTCAGGATTAACTGGTTTCCATTGGGATTAGTAACAGCCAAAATTCATTTTAGTAGGGTTGGTAATACTTGACACCGATTTCATATGTATTTGATTTTACCCTTGGTATTTCTTTGCACCATTTGACTTCACCGAGGGTTTCTGTGCGGAAGCCATTTTGTAGAGGTAATTCCGAGGCTTTCTTCGAGAAACCTTCAACTCTGAGATAAATACTTGTTCCGGGTTTGTAAGCAACCCCGGTTTCAAAACAGCAGCCACCTTCACAATAGTTAACCATTTTTGCCTGGCAGTATTTATTGGAGTTAAAGAAGGCGCAGACAAGATGAGCCGCGTGACAATGGCGGTCAAATGTTCTCTTTTCCATAATGATACCCATTTTAAAGTATAACCGCTGGCACCTTCCGGGTATCCAGTGGTTTACTTTATATGTATTGTTATAGTAAGGGTGAGACAAAAAATGCTAAGTATAAATTTTGCATATCGATTAAAAATGTTTTTATCCGCCCGATTCATGCAACTCTCTGCGAGCGTTCCTGTCCCGCTGCTGAATTGTAAAAGCCAAAGATGCCATTATGGTATCGGATGTAAACGGCTTCTCGATCAATCCCTGGACGTTTAACTTCTTGGCTTCTGATACGAGATTTTTATTGAGATAAGCGGTAATGAGTATCTTTATGGCGTCTGGCTGGGTGTTGTGAATTCGTTTAAGAAACTCAAGACCATCCAACCCCGGTAATTTGTAGTCGACCAAAAGAAGATCGAAGGTCTGATTATTGATTGCAGACAGGCCTTCTTCGGCAGTCTCTACGGCCAAAACATGGCAGCCTTCGGCCTCAAAGAAAATGCGCAAAGAATCACGGATCCACTCATCATCATCAACGAGTAAAATTTTCATTCCTCTGATTTCGCTTAACATCTCCATGGCGCGCCTTTACCTTTCAATTACGGATTTCTTCTTCATACCACTTATTAGCATAAGGCATGCCAAGTCGCGTTGAATAAGTAATAAAATAAAATTCAATTACTTATGGGTGATAAACATGCCGGGACCACTCAATTAATGAATCGAATTTTGAAGAATTAAGAATGGTATTTTCTCAATATTTCAAACCGCCGCTGATGGCGGCACCCGGCCAAAAGCCACCCCTAGAGGTCATTAATGCCTGACCGCTTTGACTACGACAAACCCGCCGTGCCCATGACCATCGCGAAGTGGCTCAATCTCTTGAATTTTATTTAGCGGTTTTGACAAGGTTTGCCCACAGACAGGGCCAACGAATCCCGTACCATCGAGCAGTCTTTCCACTTCCGATACCGAATAAAATCGGGCCTCACGATAAAAGACGCTTTCAGCTTGATGTGTCAGATATTGCTGGCCAAGCACACTGGCTCGATCGACGAAACCAATAATGAGAGGCGCTCCGGGCTTCAGCACCCGGCGGGCTTCATTCAGCATCGCTTTGGGTTCATCCACAAAGCAGATGGTGGTTATGATAAGCCCGTAGTCAAATACCGAATTTTTGAAAGGCAAGGCCTCGGCAACTCCCTGGATACCGAGACCACCTCTTTTAAGGGCATAGGCAAGCATCGCTCTGGAGGGATCGAGGCCGACTTTGATGCCAAGGGGGGCAGCAAAACGACCCGTCCCGATACCGATCTCAAGCCCCAGGCCCTGCCAGGGCAGAAAGGCCCGGACGGCGAGCAACTCAGAATGATAAACTTCCGGATGCCGCTGAAACCATGCTTCATACCGACCATGGTAATCATCAAAAGGCGTGCTTTTATATCTTGGCATTTTCGTCTCTCAAGGCTATTGCTAATGTGACCATCAATTCATACCTTCACATAAATTCAGGGGCATCCTGTTCTTCAGCGTTCATCTGGGCTTCCAAACAATCGCAATAATAATCAAATACCAGGTACATACACCTATCAGAACATGACGACTTTTGATAATATCGACACTTCTTTTGCTCCTCCACACTGGTTGCAGTGCAGATCGACATGAGGTCTTTTTTACAGTAGCAGAACCGATCAACCCGCACCGTCATCACCCCCCCTTAATTTAAATCAATCCCTTCAGATTCTAATTTTACAGCTTTTAATCCCATGCCTAACAGATTAATCTGCATCAAATGTGCCAGTGCTTTGTGAAAAAATTACTGATATTAAATCAAACCGTTATTGATGAATTTGGCCATTTGATGTTCTTGTTACCACCGAATCTTGAAAAAGTTCTAATTTTTTATGGTAAAATTTCAAAGGGGTTGACCTGCTTCGATTCTTTTTGCCCGGATGGGTTTTTAGACGAGCGCTGGGGTCAAAACCAACATCCAACGCGATCTGGTGACAGTCTAAAACCGGCTACCAATGCGAAATGGAAGGATCGATATCCGGAAAATCCACATATGTTCATCTACATTCAGCTTTTGGGGTTTTCAAGTTTTCGAAGTAAGGCGGATGTTCCTATGTTCGGGTATAATCGACCTTGTAAAGCCAAAGATATCCAACCCTTCTCTTCAGAAACAACGATGACCAGAGCATCACTGACCCGGCTGAGACCAACGGCCGCCTGGTGCCGTGTGCCTAGTCCAAGAGCCTCCACGCCGGAGCGCGTTGGCGCAAATGGCAGCAGGCAGCCGGCTTTTATGACACGCGTGTTTCGGATAAATACGGCCCCATCGTGAAGTTCGCTGCCTGGATAAAAAATGCTTTCCAGGAGCGGCGTACTGACAACGGCATCAATGATGACCCCGCCGCGGAGATAATCATCCAAATTGTCTTCTTGCTCAATTGCAATGATTGATCCATGACGTATCGCGCTCAGTTTGGAAACGGCCACAACAACTTCGCCTGGGATTTTGATGTGTGAAGATATGCAACATCTGAGATGGCTCTGAAGTAACCCTTGCTCCAGTTGATTAAGTCCTTCCCGTATCACGAATACATCCTGCAGGTGGTTCGTTAAACGATCACACTGCTTCAAATTCGGAACAATTTCGTAAAGGTGGATGATGCGGTTATTCAGCTCTTCAAGTTTATCCTTAAATGCTTCCTCTTCAATCCGTTTGTTATCATCGTTCGGCGGATTTTTTACCATTTTGCTAACGCCTTTTGGCCCTCCATTCTGCCACAAGCAGGCCTATGCCTTGGAGAGAACGATTGCCAGTGCAACCGCAACGCCGGCCCCCAGTGCGAAAAGGCTGTATTTTTTATGCTCGCTTTCAGCCTGAGGTAGAAGATGGGTGGCCCCCACGTAAATCAGCGCGCCGGCAGAAAACGCCAGCAGGGCACCCAGGATCGGTTTGTCAATTTTGCTCACGTAAGGATATGATACCAGCATCCCCAGTGGTGTGGTCACAGCTGCAGCCAGAAAGGCGAGCAACAATTAGGAATTTATTTAACATCTATTTCAATTTTCTTGCTTTTCGATTCTTCCATTTTGGGGACGCTTATCTTCAGTACACCTTTGTCAAAAATTGCCTTTGCTTTGTCCGCGTCAATATCGGAAGGAAGCTGAAACGTGCGGCGAAAGGACCCATAATATCTATCACCCAGATAATGATTTTCACCTTTTTCCTCGTTTTCATGTTTCTTTTCGCCCCTGATCGTGAGCATGTTACCAAGAAGCGTCAGTTTGATGTCTTTTTCTTCAATTCCAGGTAACTCTGCCTTAATGAATATCCTGTCTTCGGTTTCAGTAACGTCTGCCGGTGGTAACCATTCGCCAGTTAGCGGACCGGTGTGGATGGGTCCACCAAAAAATTCATGCAAGAGATTATCAATCTCGTTACGAATTGATCCTGGAGTCCGATATGGTTTTAATTTTGATAAATACATAATAACGTACCTCCCTTGGTTAAAGCTTTTATAAGCGATTATAATTCCAATATACTCTGATTGTTGTCGGATTAAACCAGCAAACCATTATGGCTGCGAATTTATGCTTAAAATTGAGGCTATCAATGCCAACCGTCTCCAAGCCCTCCATACTTGTACGCATGCCTTAACAAAAAGATTTATGACTTCCTCTATTCGTCATCCCCAAAATTCTTTATTGTGAGAATTTATTCTTCATCCTCATGAATCAAATCCCAATTGGACTCAAAGGTGGCATCATGAAGTGTATAGGCATAACCCAGCATTTTACCGATGCCTTGCTGAACTCCCTTTTTAACCTGCCAGTATGTCAAATGAATAGCCGGCATTAAACGTGGCTTTCCGCTTTGCGGGTCATCCGAAGTATTTTGCCATACTTCCTTTTTCTCTATCACCCGCCACAGGGTCCCGTATTTTTTACTGCGAACTGTTTGCCCGACTCTGGGCAATCTTTTTTGCATAATGATATCCATGTGTGTTTCTTCCATAGCGAATCTCCTTTTGACTTTACTCTTTAATGTCACAACAGCAGGCTAAGGCTGTTGAAATCAGATAACACTTTTATAATTTGTGCCAAGGAATTTGGCTTGCCCGGTTTTGAAAAGATCAACAACTGCATTCGTAACAACCCAATCTTCTTCGGGCAAGACATCTTTATTGATTGCAGCAATTAAATCGTACAAAGTCGTTTGAACGATATTCAATTCCTTGCTGTTTTGTCTGCCGGAATTAAACGCTTGACTCAAAATTTTCATTTCTCCTCCTTTGTCTATACTTAGTTGAATTACAAGTTAGCATGAAACATGCCACAATACGGCAAGCGTGCTAATTAATGATAATTCAGTTACTTATATTGGCGATTACATAGATCTAGCGTTATATTAAATATGGCGATTTAGAAAAATTTCCAGAATTGATTTCGAAAACTTTCGAATTGACATTGATAGAAGAATACAGAAAACACTATTGAGGAAATCTAAAGGCGTTGCTAAGAAAAATCGAACCGTAAATTTTAGATTTAAAAGATATGTTTTCTACTATACCTCCCATTTTTCTAAAACTTTAGGATCCGTGATGACGACAACCGGACAAACCGACTTAGCGCTCACACGCTCGACAGCACTACCGACATACCATCTGGCTTCTTGTAATTTTCCCTTTATTTTGGTGTGAGACCCCATGACGATAAGATCAATATCGTTGCGTCGGGCATACTTTAAGATTTCTATGTCCGGAAATACCCCTCCCCAAGTGTCGATTTCAGTTTGGATCTTTTTCGAAATCTGATTGCCAAATTCTTCTTCCAATCTTTGCCTTACCTTATGAATATCGGTTTCATATCGCCTTTGGGTATATTCAGGCTGAGGGGGAACCGGTAACATATGAAAAAGATACAACATTGATTCGCGTTTTTGTGCCAGGTCCAGTGCAAACTGGAAGGCACTGGTGCAGGAAGGCGAAAAATCAATGCTGACCATTATTTTGTCAAATACCACCTTGCTTTTTGGAACAGGTTTACTGGCTATCATCACCGGACAGCGCTCATGCTTGATGACGCCTTCTGCTGTGCTGCCCACTGCCGCGCGGGCACCTGCCGTGCTTTGGCGGTAGGCCTTTCCGGTATGGGCACCCAGGATAATTAAGTCAACGCTTTCTTCCCTGGCCCATTTTAAAATTTCCATCCAGGGAACCCCAGAAGCAATGCGGATTTCATATTTGAGCGCTGGTGGTAAATCACTTCTGCAATTTTTAGCTAATTCCGCTTTGACTTCATCCTGATAGAACACATCACCAACAATTTCCTTACCGGTTCGATAGTGTTTTACATAATTGCGATAGATGGACGTGTTTGATTCCAACACATGCAGGATGAGCAACTTCGCATTATAAAATTGCGCAATAAAGCTCGCGGATAAAACGCACTCATCGCATTCCAAAGGTCTGGCTGTGGCCGCCAATACCTTTTTAAACATAGCGTTTCACCTCCCAAAAAATTTTATCTACCCGGCAGCCAATTGCTCTTGCTTGCAATTTTATGACTTAATCTACAAAGCAGGCCGCCGACCCCGCAATCCGCCACATGTCCACTTGCGACATCCCCGGTATAAAAACACGACCTCTCATTTAAGCGTTTATCCGCCTCTTTTTCTACGTCTATACGTTTCCGGATACTTTATGGGCCGCGTCCAAAATCAAGGACTTGAAACGATCCAATGCAATGGGAAGCGCTTGAATCGGAATTCCCATCCAGTCAGAATATTCCAAGAATTCTTCGGGTTTTTCAGCCATATAGTTTTCCACGAATCCGATTCCGTCCAGGACAATGGCCCCTCCTGTGTGCCGGGGAAAATTTTCATTGGCCAACCCTTTATCCCAATTCTTGAAAACATGATGACGAAATTTGATCCAACCCGGCGTCATCCACCATACTTTTTCACCGGCGGCCACCTCTTCAGAGATTTTTTGACGCTCCGGCTCACCGGCCAGCATGTCAACACAATGCGTAGCTTGAATCCGTGTCACGTCCGGGCCCTGCTCTGCGATGATGGTTTGCATTGTGCGGGTGGGCTCATCAGGATTCACATAGCAGAACTTGCCGCCATAGACGACAATCACTTTGGCGGCCTTTTTTTGCGCCCGGTTGATACGATCTATCAGCTGGCGTTCAAGTTCATGAATGTCTTCGTGCAGACCCGGTGTCGTGAAAAACAAATGAGCCGTGGCTAAAAAGCCGATCTGCTTTAAATAGTTCAACTCAGGGCTCAGGGTTCCGCAAGACACGATGGCAATATCTGATAATGATTCGTTGTTTGTCATATGATTTGCCTCATAACGGCTTTGTTCATTTTTCCGGCTTCATCCTACCAACAATCCCTTTAAGTCGAACGGCAACGCGTTCTTCTCTACAAAGGCAGCG
>JASFEV010000091.1:0-14902 GCA_050124655.1 Desulfobacterales bacterium | reverse complement strand
TTTAACCTGGTTCATGATGACAGCCCAGATGGTCATCACCGTCATAAAAATCGCCGGCAGACCGGCAATCATCCATTTCAAGCCACCGCGGGCTTTCAGGTAGAGCGTGATGATAATCAGCGCCAGGGCCGCCAATGTCTGGTTGACGGCGCCAAACAGGGGCCATAACTTCAACGCGCCTTTTCCGTCAGCACCGGTGGCAAAGGCCAATACTAGTGCCGTCCCCACAGCAATGGCGGTGCCCACCCAGCGGTTGTTCAATGCCGGAAGTTTGAGGCTGTTGCCCAGCTCGCCAATCACATAGCGCTGGATGCGGGTAGCCGTGTCCAGGGTGGTACCGGCAAACGAGGCCACAAAAACCGCCATAATCGCCAAAGTAAAAGTTTTGGGAATACCCAGGGTCATGATCATATTGGCGGAACCGTCCACAAAGGCGGCAACCTTGGACCCCAACCCGGCGGCTGCGGCCCAGGAGGCGTAGTGCGTCGTCCAGGCCGCCACTCCGGTAAGGGTCTCGCCGGCCTTGGTGGTATAGCCCAGACCGATTCCGGCGGCCACGGCAATCACGACCAGCGTCGCCAGGGTTCCTTCCATCAACATGGATCCATAGCCCACAAAAAGGGAATCGTTTTCGTTACGGACCTGCTTGGCTGATGTGCCCGATGAAACCAGGGAATGAAATCCCGATATGGCCCCGCAGGCAATCGTGATAAACAAAAAAGGCCACATAGGCGGTGCCTTGGCCGGCGACATCTGCACCGCCGGAGCCACGATTTCAAGATTCCCGCCGAAGCTGGCAAACAGAACACCCAAAATCAGCAACGCCATGGCAACCACCAGTTGGTGCGAATTGATGAAATCCCGCGGCTGCAGCAATGTGGTGACCGGCAGCACTGAAGCGATAAAGCCGTAGGTTAATAAAATAATCGTCCACACCCCGGTGGGTGGAATGCCCGCAATCGCCGGCATTTTAAACGGCAGGTACGGGCCGAGGAACACGCACACATACATTGCAATGACCGCATAGATCGACCAGGCCATCACGTTTTTGCCTTTTTTGTAGATCAGATACCCCAGGTAGATGGCAATGGGAACTTCCAGCCAGACCGCCAAAACCGATTGGGGATACATGCTGAAAATGATGGCGATCACCAGACCGAAGATGGCAATTACGATCCACAGCTCCAGAAAAACAATCACAAAGAAGAAAAACTTGGTTCGGTTGTTCACATACTTGGCGGTGTATTCTGAAATAGATTTGCCCTGGTTGCGCATGGAAATGATCAGGGAACCGAAGTCGTGAACCGCTCCCATCACGATGCTTCCGACAAAGATCCACAGCATGGCCGGCAACCAGCCCCAGATAATGGCGATTGCCGGGCCAACAATGGGACCGGTGCCGGCAATCGACGTGAAATGATGCCCGAAGATGACCTCTTTTTTAGTGGGTACATAATCTCGGCCGTCCTCGAGCTCGACCGATGGTGTCTTGGCAGCGCCGGACAGCGCAAAGATCTTGCTGCCGATGTATTTGCCGTATAGCTGGTACATGATAATGTACCCGGCAAATGCCAATACCATAATTGCTAACGCATCCATAGCTCATTTCCTCCTTTTGGATTAAGATTTTACGACCGATGTTAGCTCAAAATGGCTGCATACAGAGCCGTACTATTTTAAAACGTTTATCAGCAGAACCCGGATTCCGTAAAATGTACCTATGCCGATTCAAGCTCCCGGCGCGCAGCCATATCTACCAGTATACGTTCTCTGGCTCTGTCAATACCGAGTTCGCTGCGCTTCCTGTCGATATGCGCAATCATTTTGCGGGCATGTTTAATCGGATCGACTTCCAGGTCCCACATTCCGCCGTACATTTTTTCAAACTCCTTGAACAGGTAATCTTTAAACACCGGTGCACCGGATACCGGCAGGGTAACACCGAAAACCGTGTAAACACCGGAGGCCACAAAATAATGGCCAATACTAATCGCTTTTTCACTCATCCACTCCGGCGCGCTGCCGGCGGCCGGCAGTTCGCTGATGTCGTTGCCCAGGCCGCCGGCTTTGACCACTTCGGTGGCCGCCAGCAGGATGCGGCTGTTGTCGACACAGGATCCCAGATGCAGCACAGGTGGAATCCCGACGGTCTCACACACCTCGGCCAGACCCGGACCACAAAACACACGGGCGGATTCCGGTGTCAGCAGGCCTTCCATGGCACAGGCGATCGCATTACATCCGGTCGTCAGAACGATCACATCATTTTTGATGAGCTCTTTTACGATCTCAATATGGCTTTCGTTGTGCCGGGTCCTGACGTTGTTGCACCCGACCACACCGCCAATACCCCGGATGCGACCGTTGATAATGTTGTCATTCAATGTGTAGTAGGAGCCGCGGAAAATTCCGCCCAGGTGGTATTCGACGGATTCCACCCCGAAACCGGCCACAATCGGCGATTTCTGCTTGGGGATCATGACCTCGGATTGGCGATTTTCAAAATTGTCGATCGCCAGTTTGACAATCCTTTCGGCGTCTTCCAGCGCATGATGCTCGTCAAATTCGATGTGAATGACATTGTCCTGTTCCATACGGGCAATCGGGTGGGTGGTAATCAGTTTGGTGTGAAAGCATTTTGCCACGTTCGCCAGATTCTGGAAAATGCATTGAATATCGACCACCATGGCATCACAGGCACCGGTGATGATGGCCAGTTCCTGCTGCAGGAAGGTGCCGCACAGGGGCACTCCGTGGCGCTGTAAAATTTCATTGGCCGTACAGCAGATACCAGAAAGCTGGATGCCCTTGGCGCCCTTGGATACGGCATAGTCATGCATTTCTTTTTTCTGGGCGACGGCAACGATCATCTCCGACAGCACCGGCTCATGGCCGTGTATGACGATATTAACCATATTTTCTTTCATGACACCGAGATTGGCTTCGGATGCCAGCGGATAAGGCGTTCCAAAAAGAATATCCTGCAGCTCGGTGGCCAGCATGGATCCTCCCCAGCCATCGGCGATGGCCGCGCGGGTGCCCTGTTTCATCAGGTTTTTGTAGTCCTGATCCACGCCGATATGTGTGCGGTGCATGATTTCAACAATTTCGCGGTCGATGTTGCGCGGCAAAACCCCCTGCTTTTTCCAAATCTCATAGCGCGGCTCGGGGGCGCGTTTGGCAAAAAGCAGCTCACCTTCGGCCTTGCCCCATTCATTGAGCGCTTTTTCACCGACTTCTACGGCAATCTCATCCAGATCCCGATCGAGCTGCTCACCGTCGACCTCTACCGTTGTGTCGACGCCCAACACCTGGGCCACTTCGATAAGCTTCTTGGTGTCCTTTATCTTATACGCATCGGTTTCTTTGCGGGCGGCGGCCATGAAAACTTCGGCGACGGACCTGCCATGATCCGAATGCGCGGCCGCACCGCCGGCAATCATGCGAATAAAATTGCGGGCAGCGATGGTGTTGGGCGTCGCGCCGCAAATCCCCTTGCGGGTGTCTTCACCTTCAATGCCACTCTTTGGTAGCGGCAGGCGGCAGGGGCCCATACCGCAGTTTTTGCAGCAAATACCCTGGCTCCCAATATTGCAGGGTTTTAGTGTAACGGCCCGGTCAAAAGCGGTCTCCACGCCCAAATCGTGGGCGCGTTGAATCATCTGCTGGCTGGCCGGATCAATGGTTGCTGCCACAGGATCGGCTAATTTCTTCGCTTTGGGTGCTTGTGTTTCCTTTTTTTCTGCCATGGGGTTCCTCCTTCGTGCTGATGGTTAAGGCTGATCGTTAGCATGCCGAAATTTTGAAGACGTGATGGGTTCAATCATCAAAAAAAATGGCCATTGACTGCAGGACGCGATGATCTTTTCAATGATTTGCAAGATAACCCGCTGATTTGGAAAGCAAATTTTGCATGATACATGCCATCGAGCGCAATTTTTTGAATATAGATTAATTACGAATAGTTATATTTAATTTTGATCGGAATTCTTTCGTGAGGCGGCGGGAATTTAGAAAAAGTTCGAAATAATGATTCGCAAAATTTCGAAAATCAAAAACACGATATAAACAATTCAGCAAATAAGGGTGAAGGCTGCGCGCAATCAGAATAAGCGCGAAACGCCCTGTGAAAGACAGCGGAGAAGCGTCTGCGGAGAGGTGCTATACGTTAATGACCTTGTCAGCCAGCTGCATGGCCGTCACAATATCCAGCATGTTGGTGGTTTCCCCCACCTGTTTTTGTTCAAGAAGGTTAAAGTGGGTCAGGCAGGTGCCGCAAACCAGAATATGAAGACCGGTGTCCTGCAGTTGTTTGAGCTCCGGCAGAACTTCGGAGCCATCAACTGTCAGCTTCACGCCGTTATTGACAAGGACCAGTCGCCACAGGTCCGGACCCATCTCATTCAAGGTTCGAATGAAATTGACCATCAGCTTCAATCCCAGCGCATCATCGCCATATCCGAACCGATCCGTCGTGATCATCACCATAATTTTTACCTGTGCGGCTTCGGTGACCGGCGCCACTTGCGGTTCGGCTCGCACTGCTGCATTACAACGACCGACTATAATATAGCCGTCGATATTGGCATCGAGAGTGATTTCATATCCCTGAGATTCGAGAAAGCGCTGGACATTTTGCTGGGCGGCTGCATTGTCCACCACCACGCGAACGGCATTTAACTGTTGGGCCTCGATTGCATCTTTAGCCTGCAGCACGGGTGCCGGGCAGGCAAGTCCCCTGGCATCGATTTCTTTCATTGAAAGCTCCTTTTTTTCATCATGATCGGTGATTGGAAGAATTCATAAAACCATATCTACCGCGTACAAATCGAATACATCTACTGCACCCGAATTATTTCCGGCGGTGCGGGTACGACCTCTCCAATAATGGCAGCTGGGTCGATGCCCTTCTGATTCAGTTTGTCAATTAGCTGCTCAGCAGCGGCTCGTTCCAGGCAGATTAACAGGCCACCGGAAGTCTGAGGATCGAATAACAGATCCTGAATCAGGGGATTCAGCGACGAGGAGAATTCGACCATCGATTGCCGGAATTCCTTGTTTTTGAATGCGCCGGCCGGCAGCATCCCCATAGCCGCGTATTCAATGGCTTCGGGCAAGATCGGAATGGTGTCTGCATTCAGCCTCAAACCGCAGCCGGAGCCGACCACCATCTCGGCCAGATGCCCTAGCAGACCAAAACCGGTGATGTCCGTACAGGCGTGCACGCTGTATTGATTCATCACCTCGGCCGCATCACGGTTGAGCGCGACCATCTGCCGCGTGACTCTTTCTGCCACGTCAGCTGGCGCGACTCCGCCTTTAATGGCCGTGTTGATGACCCCGGTGCCAAGGGGTTTGGTCAGCACCAGACGGTCACCGACGCGTATATTCTTCTTGGTCAGGACACGATCCGGATGGACGAAACCGGTGACCGACAGGCCGTATTTCAATTCGTTATCCTCCACGCTGTGCCCCCCGACCAGCACAACATCAGCCTCTTTCAGCTTATCCAGACCGCCCTGAATGATCTGCCGCAATAGGGAAATATCCATCTGCTTGAGGGGAAAGCCGACCAGGTTCATGGCCGTTTTGGGAACAGCGCCCATGGCATAAATATCGCTCAAGGCGTTGGCGGCTGCAATTTGCCCGAATTGATAGGGGTCATCGACAATCGGTGTAAAAAAATCCACTGTCTGGACAATGGCCTGGTCTTCTGCAATTTGATAGACGCCGGCATCGTCCGGGCTGTCCATGCCCACAATCACATGCTCATCGGTTGGAATCTCCAAGTCGCACAAGGCGCGCTCCAGGTCCCCTGGAGGCAGTTTTGAAGCTCAACCGGAACCTGCCACAGTTTCCGTGAGGCGCAATTTTTGAATTTCGGTCATTTTAAACCCGTTGAAATCTGTTGTTCGTTTGATGGATGCGAAGATTGCCGTATGAACGAATCGATATCATCCGAAATAGTCTTGCCAGGAGAACAGTATCCAACAACCAAATTATGAGTATATACTCATTAACTTATCCATCATTACATACAATTTTTTTATAGGTCAAATTGAAAATTTCAATATTATATCGTTTTATTATTGGATTAATGAATAATGAAGGGATCTGGAGAGTTTGACGCTTGAATATGCTGTGAATCTGTTCCGCCAATCTTTTTCAGCAACATCTATCTCAGCGGGCTTTAGCAATCCTGGCAGGTCACTGCTCTGCCGATTTCTATCTTGGTACTGCCTAAAATCTGCACTTGTCCGGGTCGATTGCTACGCCGCCCTTGACGCAGAGACCCATCATAGCGGACTCAGATTTTCATTGTACCCTAGCATTCAGCCAGCCAGTTTTTCAATGTTTGCAGCGCAGACTTTAAATTCCGGGATTTTGGCCACTGGGTCGCAGGCCGGGTTGGTGAGCACATTGGCCGGGTTTTCGCCGAAGTGAATCGGGACAAAGAGCACACCTGATCCAACCTCGCTGCTGAGTTTCGCCGGTGCCTCGATGGTGCCCCGGCGCGAAGAAAGGCTGACCATTTCGCCCTCTTTGATGTCCAGCTCCGCGGCATCCCCTGGATTCATCTCCACGTAGCCGGTCTTCTGTTCGCTGTCCAGGTGATCGGAAACCCGGGTCATGGTCCCGGTATGAAAATGGGCAAACATCCGGCCGGTGGTCAGATAGAACGGATATTGCGCATCCGGCAGCTCGGCCGGATCGCGGTATTCGATGGCATGAAATTGGCCTTTTCCGCGGGCAAATGCATCTTTGTGCAAATAGGGCGTTCCCGGATGATCGGTACCGGGGCACGGCCATTGCAGCCCGTCAATGCCCAGGCGCTCATAAGACATGCCGCCGTAACTCTTGGGTGTCAGGGTTGCCAATTCATCAAAGATTTCTTCAGGACCGCTGTAATTCATTTCATAGCCCATGGCGGCGGAAAGTCTGGCAATAATCTGCCAGTCAGGCAGGGTGTCGGCGATGGGCTCGATCGCTTTGTGAATGCGCAGGCAACGGCGCTCGGTGTTGGTGAAGGTGCCCTCTTTTTCGGCAACCGATGCAGCGGCCAATACAACATCGGCCACCTGGGCGGTTTCCGACAAAAAGAGACCCTGGACCACCAGAAAATCCAGTTGGGCCAGCGCCCGGTTCAAATGATTGCGATCGGCGTCACTGAGCTTTGGGTTTTCGCCGATCACATACAGGGCCTTTAAATCGCCTTCGATCATCATCTGGACCATTTCGGTGACGGTATAGCCGGCTCCCTCGGGAAGGTCTGTTTTCCAGGCGGTTGCAAATTTTTGCCGGATTTTTTCATCGTTGACCGGCTGGTACCCCGGGAAAACATTGGGCAGCCCGCCCATATCGCAGGCCCCCTGAACATTGTTCTGCCCTCTCAACGGGTTGACGCCCCCGCCCCGGACGCCCACATTGCCGCACAGCAGCGCCAGATTGCAGCAGGATTTAACGTTATCCACCCCGGTGGTGTGCTGGGTGATGCCCATGGCGTAAAGCAAACTGGCCGGTGGATTTGCGGCATACAGTCCGGCCATGCTTTCAAGGTCCACTGGATTGACCCCGGTAATGGATTGAACCCTTTCGGGCGTATAATTTTCAACGGCTGCCTTGAGTTCGTCAAAGCCTTCGGTTCTTTGAGAAATGTAATTCTGATCATGCCAGTTGTTTTGGATGATGATGTGCATCATTCCGTTCAACAGGGCCACATCACTGCCAAGACGATGATTGACGGCAACGTCTGCGAACCGGGACAGGTGAATATTGCGCGGATCGGCAACGATAAGCCTGGCGCCCTTGTCTTTGGCGCGCAGGATTCTGCGGGCCACCAGAGGATGACAGGCCGTGGTGTTGGAGCCGATGACGAAAATACAGCTGGCGTCTTCAATTTCAGCGATGGAATTTGTCATGGCACCACTACCGAATGCGGCGGCCAGACCGGCCACCGTGGAAGAATGTCACAGACGCGCGCAATGGTCTACATTATTGGTGCCGATGGCGGCCCGGGCAAACTTCTGGGCAACATAATTTTCCTCATTGGTGATTTTGGCCGAAACCAGCACGCCGACACTGTCGGGGCCGTGTTTGGCAATGATGTCCGTGAACCGCTCGGCAGTCACCTGAACGGCCTGATCCCAGGAGACACGACGAAATCGTCCACCGGTTTTGATCAGCGGGGATTTCAGGCGCATAAAGCTATTGACATATTCATGCAGATTCCAGCCTTTGATGCACAGCCGTCCTTCATTGACCGGGTGGGTTTTCAGCGGCAGTGTGCCGGCCAATTTTCCGTTGATGACCTCAAACAGCACCCCGCAACCGGTACCGCAATAGGAACATACCGAAGGGACATATTTGACTTCCATTATTTGGACTCCTTCTTAATTTTCACCACGAAAACACGAAAGTATAAAAACACGAAAAGAATCAATAAAAAACTCTTCTGAAAATCGTACGTTGCGTTTTTGTGGATGCTTGACATAATGATTCCATAGAATATCGGATGCGACTGCCAAATTCATTTTTCCATTGCTTTGAGCGGTTCAGGGTCCGGCGGCGCTGAGTCGCCCAGGACACTGAACGGCGATTGGTCAGTATTTGAACCGGGCCGGTAGTCGAAAATATCGGAAACGATTTGATTGACCTTGCGATACAGCAAGCGCAAGGGAATATCAACCGGACAAGCCTCTTCGCACAATCCGCAGTCAACGCAGCGACCGGCCATGTGCACCGCCCTGACAAGGTGGAAAATCGGAATCTCGGGAGGCAAATCTCCGGTCTTGACAAGATCCGGGTGCTCCAGACTGCATTCCTCGCAAAAGCAAACCGGGCAGATGTTGCGGCAACCGTAACACTTGATGCACCGTTGGAATTCATTGATCCAGCGCTTAAAGCGTTCCTGCTGATCACAGTTTTCAAAGTCTTCAGGGTCAGATTGATTATCGATACCGACCCGCTTTTTATAGGATCCGGTTTTGGACGGTTTTAAATATGAACATTGAGCCCCGTCTTTGAGGTTGGACGGGCAGCAATTAATGTCGAGGGTCTCGACCTGTTCGGAATCCAATTGGTTCCAGACGGACAAAACATTCAGGGCGCGCTTGTTGCAGTCCCGCGCCAGCATACCGATCCGGATACCCGGTTGTTCAGCAACAATCCGGGCAGCCAGCTTTTCCAGCGGATAGCGGGCATCGCCGCTGATCAATTCATCGACCTCCTGTAATCTGTCTTTTACGAACACATGGGGCAGCGGATGTCCGGCCTTCATGCGGTACCCCAGAAAAATATCAACCCTGCCCTCCTGAAGCCAGGTTTTCACCTCTGCTTTCATTCTCATCTCCTTTAACTATATTGATTTTGCGCTTCTCGATAGCTGGCTGCTGTTTTTGCAGCAATAGATCCAGGGGCACAAAACCAGCAAGCGGTCTCGGCCCCAGTGCTTCGACCTTTTCTTTAAATCCTTTGAGCGGGTTCGGTCCCAGAGCCCTGATCTTTTCGGTAAAATCGGTCACCACCCCCACATATTTCTGGGCTTCGGCCGAAGAGATCCATTCCAGATGCAGACGCCCCTCCAGTCCGATAAATTTGAGGAGCTGCTGCAAAAACCGCATGCGTTTGACCGTCATGTAATTACCGTACAGGTAATGGCAATCGCCGAGGTGTCAGCCGCCGACCAAAATCCCGTCGGCACCGCTTTGAAAAGACCGCAGGATATGATGCGGTGATACGGTACCCGAGCACATCACCCGAATCACCCGAATGTTGGGCGGGTGGCTCAAGCGGCTGACGCCGGCCAGGTCCGCTGCGCCGTAAGTACACCAGTTACACAGAAAGGCAATGATCTTGGGTTCAAAATTCTGTGGTTTCATACTTACCCCTGAATAGAATGGTTGTCGATTTCAATACTCAACCACGAAAACACGAAAATTTTAAAACACAAAACTGTAAGGCGCATTTCGTGCTTTCTCTTTTTCGTGTTTTCGTGATTATGTTTATCAAAACTTCTCATCTTTTATCTTTTCCCACCCCAAAAATTAGGCTGCCAGGGCGCTCTTAATTTGGGCGTATAACTGTTGATTGTTAAAGCCTCTTAAATCCGGCGCTTCCGAGGGGCAGGCCGCTGCACAGGCGCCGCAGCCCTTGCACAGCGCCGGATTTACTTCTGCGGTTTTACGCTCTGCGTTATAAGCAATGGCACCGAAAGGACACACCTCGATGCATCCCAGACATCCGGAGCACAAATCGGGCTGGATGTAAGAGACGCCCCCGCCGACTTGGATGCTGTCCATGGCCAAAACGGTCAACGCCCTTGATGCGGCGGCCCGGGCCTGGGCAATGCTTTCTTCGATCGGTTTGGGATAGTGCGCCATACCGCAAACAAAAATACCGTCATTGGCAAAATCCACCGGTCTGAGTTTCTGATGGGCTTCCTGCAGCCATCCGTCCGCATCCAGCGGAACCTTGAATTGACGGGTCAATTCCAGATCATGATAGGCTTCAATACCGGTGGCCAGACAGACGATATCGGCGGGCACGGAAAAATTTCGGTCCAGGATCGGGTCGTTGAAAATGACCGCCACAAGCTCGCCATCCGCTTTGACCACCGGCTTTCGATCCGGATCATAGCGAAAAAACAAAACGCCCCTGGCCCGGGCCTCACGGTAAATATCTTCGCGTTTGCCGTAGGTGCGGATATCCCGGTAGAGCACATAGACATTGACGTCCGGGTTTTGGTCTTTAAATTGCAGAGCACTTTGAACCGAATGCGTGCAGCACACTTTCGAACAATAAGGCCGATCCGGTTCCCGCGAACCCACGCACTGGATAAACACGACATGGCGTGCCGTTTTCAATCGGGGATCATCCTGGTTGAAAAGCTGATCCAATTCCAGCTGGGTGACCACAGCGGGATGTTGGCCATATAAATATTGATCGGTCTGATGTTCCTTGGCGCCGGTGGCCAGAATGGCAACACCGTGTTCAATGCTCTCCGATGATGAGTGCTGTAAGAGCTCCGTCTTGAAATTGCCGATAAAGCCCGCCACATCAGCAATTCGGGTTTCCAGGTGAATGGTGATCCGATCCTCTGCACGGATTTTTTCGATCAGTTCCTGCAGATAAGCTGCAATATTTTCTCCCCGGTAGGTGCGGTGGAGTCGTATCGCATTACCGCCGAGACGATCCGACAGTTCAACGATGTGCACCGGATACCCCTGGCGGGCCAGGGCCAATGCAGCGGTCATACCGGCGATGCCGCCGCCCACAACGAGTGCGGAATGGCTGATCGGCAAATCGGTTTGCTTCAGGGGGGTTAACAGCAAAGATTTGGCCACGGCCATTCGTACGAGATCTTTAGCCTTTTGGGTGGCCGCATCCGGGTTGTTGGCGTGGACCCAAGAGTCCTGATTGCGAATGTTGGCCATTTCCAGCAAATACTTGTTCAGACCCGCATTAATCAATGTTTCCTGAAAAAGTGCCTCGTGGGTTCGGGGGGTGCAGGCGGCAATCACGATGCGATTCAAGGCTTTTTCTCTGATGACCGCTGCGATTTTGTCCTGGGTGTCCTGGGAACAGGTGAATAGATTTTCTTCGACATACACCACGTTTGGCAGCGTTTTGGCATCTTGGGCCACAGCGGGAACGTCGACGACACCGCCGATGTTGATTCCGCAATTGCAAACAAATACACCGATTCGAGGGGGATCCCGCCGAACATCTTTTTCCAGTGGCGGTGCGGTGACGGCGGTGCGGGTGTGGCGTACCGAAGCCAGCTTTTCGGTTGCGGCGCAGGTCGCCGCACTGGCTTCCATTACTGATTGAGGGATATCTTTGGGACCGGTGAAAGCGCCGCAGGCGTATATTCCCGGTCTGGAAGTCGCCACCGGATGAAAACTGTCTGACCGCACAAACCGATAAGGATCGAGGTCAATGCCCAGGCGTTTGGAAAGTTGCGCGATCTCGGGGGCAATCTGCAAGCCGGTTGAAAGCACCGCCATATCGAAGGCTTCTTCGGTTGTCGAACCATCTTCTTTTACATATCGAATCAGAAGGTCTTCGCTGTCGCTGGCAAGGGTGATGGAATGGATGCGGGATCGAACGAAGCGAACCCCCTTGCGGCCCGCGTTTTCACAATACCGATCAAAATCCTTTCCCTGGGTTCGCATGTCCATATAAAAAATGGCGCAGTCCAACGGGCCGGCGCTGTGTTCCTTGGCCATCACGGATTGTTTCACGGCAATCGTGCAGCAGACCGAAGAGCAATATCCGTTTTCACAGCGGTTGATATCCCTGGACCCCACGCATTGAACCCAGGCAATTTTGCGGGGCGGCCTTTGCCGAGATGCTGCCGAAGGCCTTAGCAAATGCCCTTCATACGGGCCGGTGGCCGAAAGTATGCGTTCAAATTCCAACGCCGTCACCACATCCGCTGACTTGTTATAAGCATATATATCCTCACCGGCAGGGTCATAGGGCTGAAAACCGGGCGCCAGAATGACAGAGCCGACCTCAAGTGTCGTCTCTTTGGGCTGATCATCAAAATGAATGGCACCGCTGGGGCAGACCTTTTCGCAAGCACCGCATTTTCCTTTTGTCAGGTAGATACAGTTCTGCGGATCAATGGTGTATTTGAGGGGCACGGCCTGCGAGTAAGGCACATATATCGCCTTGCGCTTGATCAGGCCCTGATTGTAAGTATCGACAACTTTTTTGGGGCATTTTGCAGCGCACTGGCCGCAGGCAATGCATTTGTTCATATCCACATAGCGGGGTTGCTGGATCACCCTGACCCTGAAGTTGCCTTCATCGCCGTCGACAGCGGAGACTTCGGAGAGGGTGAGCAGCTCAATGTTGGGGTGCCGGCCGACCTCGACCAGTTTGGGTGCCAGAATTCACATCGAACAGTCATTGGTCGGGAATGTTTTGTCCAGCTGCGCCATCACCCCGCCGATGGCAGCAGACTTTTCGACCACGTAAACGAAAAAGCCTGAATCGGCAGCATCTAAAGCCGCCTGCATACCGGCAATGCCGCTGCCCACCACCATCACCGCACCATTTAAATCCTTATTGTCGCCCATTGTATTACCTCATATTGAAAATATCTAAATCTGTCTCATCTGATAATGAAGTCTACCTAAAATGTAGTTTTAATCCGGAAATAAGCATTTTTTTTGATGAGCAAGGCCGCACAAGGGTTTACGCCGAGGCGTACGTGAAGTACGTCGAAGGCGAAAACCCGCGGAGAACGCAGCTCATCGGAAAAAAGGCCAGTTCCGGATTGAAACTTACCAGGCTTCCCGCTCCAGTCGTTTGTAAATAAACATAAGCTGCTTCTGGGTGAGCTCACCCACGTTTTCGTTAATCCAATTCAGGTCCCCCTGGCTGATGGCATACTTGGCCCTGCCGGAAAGCTGATACTCTGCCAGCGCCGCTGAGCCGTTTTCCATTAATTCAATCCAGAAATCCGGGTCTTCCGCGGTTCGATTGAGCACCCGGATCACCTCCCGCTTTTGAATCAACCGGCCTTCTTCGGTTTCAAAATCGACTGCTGGTTTTTCGACTGGAACCGCCTTTTTCTCCTTCAAAGCGCCGACAACCGCCTGCTTGAACTGGTCATCGGTGAAGGGTTTCGGAAGGTACTCAAAGGCACCGAGTTTCATGGCCTCCACCGCGGAATCAACACTGGAGTAACCGGTGATGACAATCACCTCCGTGTCGGGTTTGCTCTGCTTGACCTGCCGGATGACTTCCATTCCGTCGATGTCCGGCAGGCGCAGATCGGCAACCAGCAGGTCGAATCCCTTTTGCTGAAAGGCGCTCAGCGCACCACTTCCGGTGTTGGCCAGATCGACATCGTAACCCTCTTCCGACAGCACCATTTGCAGCCCCTGCGCTACGCTGGCCTCATCCTCCATCACCAGAACGTGAGGCGGAATGCCGTGTTCGGTCACATTCAATTCCTGGATGGCGTTCATGGCAATCCTCCTATCTTAAAAGGTTTATAGAATATGCGTTTTTCGCATGTTCAACCCTTTGATTGGCAAAATGTGTGCCAGGTTCAGAGTCGCTTCGAAAAACAAAAGGGCTGCTAGTTTTATCATGTCATATCGATACATTGCGATCAGCAGCAACATTGTGAAACGCAGCCGCCGATCGGGCCAATCGTATTCGACGCTATACACCTCAACGCCGGGCAATCGCAATTATTGTAAAATATTCAATCGATTCTTGACTGTATGGCCGATCATACACACCGTCGTCTGTTTTTTACAGTTAATGGGCCATCGGGTGGGACACGTGGCTCAAATCTTTGGCGGACAGGTTATGCTTCTTCATCAAGGCGTGGAAGTTGGGCCTTTTGATTCCCACCCGGGCAGCCGCGCGGGTGATGTTGCCATCGCAGGTTTTGAGTGCCTTGACGAGGAAGGCTTTCTCCAGTTCGCCGTAGCGCACGTCAAGCAGGTGTTTCTTGACGGCCCTGAGCTCTTCGATGGTTTCCGGGATGGCGTTGTTACCGCCATTTGATCTTCGGGGGTGCAAATGCTCTAAAAGGTGGGGCCCGTCGAGCAGTCGCTGATCCGCCATGATCACCAGGCGTTCGATGACGTTTTTAAGCTGGCGCACATTCCCCGGCCAGGGTTCGTTGACCAATGCTTGCAAGGCATCGTCGGTGAAACCCTCTATCTTTTTTCCGGTCTTGCGGCAAAAAAAACGCAAAAAATGATATGCCAGGCTGGGAATATCGTCCTTGCGCTCGTGAAGCGGCGGGAGATAAACGGGAAATACATGCAGGCGGTAAAACAGATCTTCCCTGAACGCATTTTCTGCCACCATGATTTTCAGATCGCGGTTGGTAGCCGCGATGATGCGGACATCGGTTTTTTTGACAATACTG
>JASFEV010000090.1:0-15342 GCA_050124655.1 Desulfobacterales bacterium | reverse complement strand
AGAACCCAGAAACATCATACGCTGCATTTCGATCTGGATACAGACCATTACTGGGAAACCAATGAGTCCATGTCGGCTGAAGATCTTGAAACCGCCGCCACAGAAACCAAACCCCTTCCTGACGGCTTGAAAATCGCTGATATTGAATTCCCCATTCGCGGAAAGATCAGTTCCGGTCGGACCGATATCACGTTCTACCGAAGCGGCTACTCAGATAAAGCCCTGATCCATACGCAAGATGGGGAAACATATGTATCATATCTTATCGAACCTTTTCTTTCTGAAGTAACACGCATCGAATCTTATGCCGGTTTTGAAAATTAAGTAAAAAGTTTACACAAGCCATACATCTTTCCCCATCGCGGTTATACCTGATAATGACCCGCTTGACCTGAATCTTATCTGCACGTGCAAAAAAGTTCCAATAATGAAAAAAAAGATTGTATGTTGGTTGTTAAATTTTGTATAATATAAAGTTGTCTGATGTATAAAAAAGTGCACAGCCATGCGTAAACTTCGCTCACATAAAAAATCAACCGGCATTGGGCGCTTGGCCTTCGGCTTTACGCTGCTTGAGGTCATGGTCGCCATGGCCGTGTTGGCTATCGTATTGGTAAGCGTATACCGCATGCATTCACAGACTTTGACCATGAACACTGCTGCCCGCTTCTATACTCAGGCGCCTTTGCTGGCCCAAAAGAAAATGGCCGAGGTGACAACCACTTCTTCAGCTATTTTTGCATCTGATTCAGGTGATTTCGGCGAAAGCTACCCCGGATATGGCTGGGAAGTATCCACAAATGATGTGGCTTCGGAGGTGCTTGGAGAAGTCGCCAATGATTTAAAACGCATTGATGTTATTATATCGTACATGGACGACCAATTCACGTTTAGCTTAACCACCTATCGGTTTCTGAGGGAATAGCTCAATTTCAGGAATCAGAAGGCAGATGACAGAACACAGAAGACAGAATCGCGCATCAAGCGTTCGGCCAACACGTGCCGGAGGCTGGCACCGCGCTGCCGGTTTTACCCTCATGGAAATACTGATCGCCATTGCGATATTGGCGATTGTGGTGACGACGGCCCTGGCATCGTTTAATGCCGTCTTTTCAACCACCGAAGTGCTCGATGACAGTGCCAATCTATATGAAATGGCGCATACCTGCATGAAACGCATCGTGTTTGACCTGACTTCGATTCACATTGGACAGCGCCCCTTATACAAACCGCCGGAATTTGACCAACCACCGGATCCATATCGCTTGGTTGCGTCCACCGAAGAGACCGGTGGCACAGGATTTGCACAAAATTTAAGATTCACCAGCCGAGCCCACCTGCCCTTTGAAAAAAGTTCGCGGGAAGGCATCGTTGAGATCATTTATTACCTTCAGGCCACGAATAATGGGTATCTGGAGCTCAGACGGGCGGATAATCCTTACCCGTATCCGGATTTTGAAAAAAAAGGTAGCGACCCGGTACTGTGTAAATACGTCAAATCCTTGTCGTTCAAGTTTTTAGACAAAGACGGGATTGAGTTCGATGTCTGGGATTCGGATTCCGATGAATTTGGTTATGCAACACCTGTGGCGATTGCCGTGAAACTTGAATTGTTAAACAAAGCCGAAACGCACACCTTTGAAACCATGGTGTCCTTGCCGCTTATTCGGCAAAGGGCGGAATAAAAAATGCTGACCATGTCCAAAATAATCAACAACGATCGGGGCATTGCCCTGCTGCTGGTCATTTCCGTAACGACTATTCTGGTTGCGACGGCTTTAGAATATAACCGCCGGGCCCGCTTTACCGTCTTATCAACGGCAGCGGCTAGGGATCGACTGAAGCTTTCACAGCTGGCCTCCTCAGGCATTCACGCCGCCATGGCACTGTTGGCCAAAGATCGCGCCGAGTCAGATATGGATTCTTTGCAGGAGGACTGGGCCAATCCAGAAAAAATAAATGAGCTTTTGAGCGAAATTCCGTTTGATGAAGGTGAAATCACCGTCACCATCACCGATGAAATGGGTCGCATTCCAATCAATGCGTTGGTATCGTTTCCCGATAGCCGTACATTTAATGAATCCCAGCGCCAGATCCTCGAGCGCTATTTATATTTTTTAAATGATGCCACCGAAGAAACGCCGGAAGATAGCCAGCCGCCGGCAATTATCAATTCCCTTAAGGACTGGCTTGACTTCGGCGACGACGACGCGATTACCGGATTAAGCGGCGCTGAATCCGCATACTATCGGGATCTGGATCCGTCTTACAGCAGTCGCAATGGTCCCATAGCAGATATCCATGATTTACTGCTGGTCAAAGGTATCACACCTGACATTTTTTACGGTAGCGCCGAAAAGCCCGGACTGGTTGATGTGTTAACCGTTCATGGCATGCGAGCGGCAGCCGGTACTCAGTTTACATTTCCCGGAAAGATAAATATCAACACCGCCGAGCTTCCGGTGTTGGTGGCTTTAATGCCGTCTGAAAATCTTGATCTGGCCACAACCCTATATGAGTTGCGCCAGCAGGCTATCACCGAAAAAGATGCACCGAATTTATCGGATCCCGGATGGTATAAGAATATCGCCGGATTCGGTGGATTAAATTTCGATTCAAACCTGCTAACGACCACAAGTGATATATTTCGGATTGTTTCTGAGGCAAAAGTAAATGATTCAAAATTGATCGCTACGGCTGTAGTTGAGCGCCAAAAAAATGAAAAAAGCGGGAAATGGATCTGTAAGATCATTAGCTGGGATACAAAATAGAAGCGAACGCTAAAATGTATCTGATATCATACCCATTTTTTTTGTATTGTAGTATACTATCGTTCAAGGTGCTGGACATTGAGTTCGCGACGATAAATTGTTAAACTAGGCAAAGAGCCCCAATCGGCAAAAAATCAGAGGTTTGATGAGCAGAAAAGTTGTCGGCATAGATATTCGCAATCAGTCAATCACGGCCGTGCTCTTAAACAGCAGCCTGCGGGAGCATCACGTGGATGATTTTATCCACCTGCCATTTTCGGGCCCTGATGATGCGGAACGAAGCTTGTCGGCTGCTCTGGAAACCCTGACTGAAGAAATGGACCTAACCGGCAGCGATTATGTCGTTTCCGTTCCGGCGCATCAATTCATCTACCGGAATATGCAGGTTCCTTTTCATAATGCCAAAAAAATCCGAATGGTTCTGCCTTTTGAGCTCGAACCCTCATTGCCGTTTGCAGCCGACGAGCTGGCGATCGATTTTCATACCTTAAACGGCGCCCAAGACGGCGATCAAACCGAACTTATTGCTGCGGCTATTGAAAAATACAATTTGGCGCCGTACATCGAGGCCCTGTCATCAGTAAAAATAGACCCGGAAAAGCTGACGATCAGCGGATTGCCCATCGCCCTGTGCTTGGCCCATCAGGCCGATCCGCAAGAAAACCTGCTGTTTATCGAAATCGACGAGGTTCACGCAACGCTTTTCTTTCTGAAGGGCGAACGCCTACAACTGATCCGCTCGTTTCCCCTACCAGCCGACGGACCGTCTAAAACATCGATGCTGTGTGCCCAGATTCGACAAACACTGGCGGCTTTCCAGGAATCATCAAACCTAGATTTTGAGCCCCAAGAAGCCATCATCAATGGCGCTGGTGTCGCCGAAAGCGACATGTCGGCTCAGTTTTCCGAACTATTGGAGCTACCAGTTAAGGTCGCATCGCTGGCAGAAGGACTGGACATTCCAGTGGTGACCGCTGAACAAAGCCCGTGGATCCCCGGCCAAATGGACAATGCCCTGGCACTGGCGCTAATGGAGGTTGAAGGCTATCAGAGTCTAAATTTTCACAGGGGCCAGTTTGCGGCCCAGAAGTTCATCGGTAAGCATAAAAGCGCTCTGATAAAGACCGGTATACTGGCTGCCGCCGTGTTGGTGTTGATGTTTTTCAGTTTAATGATGCAAACCTTCACATTAAACAAACGTATCAACGCCATCAACAACCAGATGACCCAGATATTTAAAGCCACATTTCCGGAAGTGAATACGGTTCGTTATCCCTTTGAGGAAATGCAGGCTAAAATGCGCGAAATTAAGAGCAATGCGGTCTTGGAGGCCGAAACCGGCCCCCACGTCCGCAGTATAGACATCCTAAACAACATCAGTGAAAAAATCCCTGCAGACATTACGGTCAATCTGAACCGCCTGGTGATCCAACCGGACAATGTATTGATCTCGGGCACAACCGACGCTTACGATTCGGTGGATACGATCAAAAGTCGCTTAGAGCAAATTCAGGAATTTGAAAAAGTCAGCATCAGCTCGGCCAACATTGATCGCTCGGGCCAAGAAGTTCAGTTTATGCTGAAGGTGGAACTATAAAACGATGGCGTTTCATAAGGAATTCATTCATAAATATCTGAATTTAAAAAAGCTCAATCGCCGTGAAAAATATATTGTCTACGGCGTGGGCTGTCTTTTGGCAGTGCTGATCATTGTGCAGTTTGTCATCCGACCTTTTTTTGCCAATAAGAATAAGCTAGAGCGAGACCTACAGACCAAAAAAGTACAGCTCGAGCAAATGCACGCTCTTCAATCGGAATACCAAGAACTGAAGGGCAAAATGCAGCTTTCCCAGGTACGTGTCACCCAAAGACCAAAAGGGTTTTCACTGAATTCGTTTCTGGTTCAACAAGCCGGCCAGGTGGGTATTAAGGACCGCATCAGCTCGATGAAACCGTCTAAAACCGTTCAGAAAAACAGCAAATATAAAATTTCACGGGTTGAAATGAAATTGGATGCCATCACACTGGAACAACTGACTGCGTATCTCTATGGTGTGGAAACATCAAAGAATATGGTTTTGGTCAAGAAACTATCGATTTCAAAGAAGGACAAAAAACAGGGACTCATCAACGTGATCATGCAGGTTGAAACCGTTGAAACCTAGCATCATATCTGATGGCGTTTTAGCGCATCAGATATGATTTGTTATTCGTCATTGGTTATTGGTATAACGGGACTTAAGTTTCGCTTTATTAAAAGCAATCGGTGAACTGTAAAACTAAAACGCTCCAAGTCGGAGACAGAATTTAGTTTCTAATAGCAAATAACATTGATTGAATGAAATTTTTTAAAACTGGGATCGCCTGGGCCGTCTTTATCATCTGCGCAGCCCTGTTATTTTTATATATACTTTTTCCAACCGATTCGGCAAAAGAATACTTGGCGGATCTTGTCCGTCAAACGCACCCAAACCTGACGCTGGAAATAGGTCAACTCAAACTGGGATTTCCGCCGGGTGTCAAGCTTTATGATGTCAGTGTGTATCATTCGGATCGGAATATCGCTGACTTGGAAAATGTAACAATATGGCCGGATATTGTATCCTTATTTTTAGCGACAACCCATATTTCATTCAAGGGCAACGGCCACGGCGGTAATTTTAAGGGCGGTGTCGACATCATCAAAAAGGCCGAAAACCGCGAAGTGATCATCGATGCTGATCTTGCCGGAATACAGGTCAATCAGCTGGAGGCATTGAGCGCTTTAACGACTCACAAAATCTCAGGTAGCTTGGACGGCACATTGACGTTCACAGCCAAAGTGCCCCATCAGGAGCTGGTGGGAGATTTAACGCTTGTCGACGGAAAAATTGATTTGTCACCCCCGCTGCTTGCACAGAAGGTGTTGGCGTTCGACAGCATTGAAGCCCAGCTGATGTTCAACGGCCGTATTCTGACTATTGAGCGCTGTGAACTGCAAGGCGATCAGCTTGACGGCGAGGTGGTGGGTTCGATAAAATTTGGCCATCATTTGGCAGCCAGGATCTTGGATTTATCCGGTACCGTGAGGCCGCACGAAGCCTTGTTCGCTCGGCTGAGCGACCAGGCACCCAAACTGCTGGCCAATAAAAATTGGCAAACTCAGGGCGTTCCATTTAAAATAAAAGGACCCGTGGAGGCGCCCACTTATTCTTTTTATTGATCCGGCGCTTTAGAGGCGCTGAAAGCAAAACAGGGCTGTTCAAACCAAATGGTCATAAACAGGCCATGCGGGCCCGAAATGCAACAGATGATATTGACAGCCAAAAAAACCTTTATGATCATCAATATGCTGCTGATTGCCGCAGGCTTGTATTTTGGCATCAGCGCATTTTACACGCTCGGCGGTGCCTGGCTCGGTGGGGATTCTGTTGAAACACCGGCAGGCCGCCCGTCCAAAGCGACGGTTCAGACCCGGGCGGAGCAACGGTCCCCGTCGGCGTACGGCGCCATTGCACGCCGCAATCTATTCAATACGAACCCGCAAGGCGCAGCGCCGGTTCAGAAAATTAATGTCGACGACCTGAAAGAGACCGATTTAAAATTAAAACTGTGGGGAACCGTCGCCGGCAAAGAGCGCGGGGCTTACGCCGTCATCGAGGACACCAAAACCAGAGAACAGAACCTGTACCGCACCGGCGATACCATCCAGAATGCCACCGTCAAAATGATTTTAAGACAAAAAGTGGTTCTGAACGTCGATGGCCGCGATGAAATCTTGGGCATGGAAGAGATCGGAAGCAGCAGAGGCAGAAGAGGCGGCCCCAGTCCGCGGGTTGCCGCACAGCAGGACGATGAACCGCCGCGATTGCCCGTATCATCTTATCCGCGCCAGCTGACATTGAAAAGCGATCAGATTCAAGGTGCGCTGGAAAATCTGGATCAGCTCATGGAACAGGCCCGCATTCGACCCCATATTGAAGAGGGCCAGCCGGCTGGAATTTCCATCACCGGGATCAAACCCAACACCATTTTCAGAAGAATGCGATTGCGCAACGGTGACATCATTACCGGCGTCAACGGTGCTCCCGTTGAATCGGTGGAAGATGCCATGCGAATTTTTGGTGACTTGTCATCGGCTTCGGAAGTGCAGCTGGAAATAAAGCGCCGCGGCCGCGAACGGACCCTGAACTATAAAATCGAATAAAACGGATAAAAAATGAAGGTAAATGTGAAGACCATTTTGATGCGCATGATCGCAGCGTTGGCGATCATATCCATCGTGACTTTTTTGGGGATAGCCTCCAGTGCCGCCCAGCAGTCCCCTCCGCCAAAGGAACCGCCGCAGGGCTCGGAACAATTTGTATCCATTGATTTCAACAATGTGGATATCAATGTCTTTATCAAGTTTATGAGCGAGCTGACCGGAACCAATTTTGTGGTTGATCAGCGCGTCAAGGGCAAGGTCACGATTATATCGCCTTCAAAAATATCACTTAAAGAAGCATACGAGGTATTTTTATCAGTCCTCGAAGTTCATGGCTACACCACGGTTAAAGCCGGTGAAGTCATTAAAATTGTCCCGTCACCCGACGCCCGTTCCAAGAGCATTGAAACCCGTCTGCGCGAAGAGGCCACCGATCCATCGGATCGGGTCGTCACGCAGCTGATACCGCTAAAATATGCCGATCCGGTTGAAATCAAACGCCTGTTCACCCCCATGGTTTCTAAAAGCAGCGTTATTCTGGCCTATCAGCCTACCCAGACGATGATTATCACCGATGTGCTTTCCAATATTCAGCGGTTGCTCAAAATCCTCGGTAAAATCGATGTGCCCGGCATCGGTCAGCAAATTTCGGTCATCCCCGTCGAGTATGCCGATGCCACCAAAATGGTCAATTTACTGAACACGGTCTTCAAACCCACTCGCAGACCTACAAAAGGCGCCCAGCCAGAGGTTGTGACCATGGTGGCCGATGAGCGCACCAACGTCATTGTTCTGCTGGCCAACGAAGTGGACACCATGCGCATCAAACAGCTGGTTTCCATGATCGACAAGGAAACCCCCCGGGGCAAAGGCAAAATCCATGTCTACTATTTAGAAAACGCCAACGCGGAAGACCTGGCCAAAGTGTTGCAGGATGTGCCCACTCAGCAGCAGCAAGCCGGCGCTAAAGGCAAAGCAGCCGCCCCGGTGGTTTCCGGTAAAGTCCGGATTTCCGCCGACAAATCCACCAACAGCCTGATTATTTTGGCCGATCAGGAAGATTACCTGGTCCTGGAAGAAGTCATCAAAAAACTGGATATCCCGCGCTCCATGGTCTTTATCGAATCATTGATCATGGAAGTGGACTTGGACACCAGTCTGGATATCGGCATCGACTGGCAGACGTTTGGGGAGGTCAGAGATGCAGGCGTAGGCGCAACATTCACCGATAACATTCAGCCCAGTGTCGATCCGGATGCGGGGACCTTTGTAAATCCTTTTCGAAGCAGCGGGTTAGCGGTCGGCTTGATCAGCGGCACCACCGAAATTGCCGGTATTACGGTCTCAAACATCTCGGCCATCATCAAAGCGGTTAAAACCGACGATGAATTCCGCATTTTATCCACGCCCCAGATATTGACCACCGACAATGAAGAGGCCCGCATCACCGTGGGTGAAAACCGGCCGTATCAAACGCGTTCGACCACCGATCCGTCGGGTGGAACCTTTGAATCCTTTGAATATCGCGATGTGGGCAAAATTTTAAAAATTACGCCCAGTGTGACCGAAAATCGTCTGGTGCGTATGAAAATTTCTCTGGAGGTGACCAATATCGATTTGGCCTCGACCCTGACCACCTCATCGACCCTGCCGGTCACCCAGAAGCGTACGGTGGATACCACCGTCATCGTCAAAGACAACCAGACGGTGGTCATCGGCGGTCTGATCGATGACTCCAGCACGCGCAATGACACCAAAGTCCCGGTTTTGGGCGACATTCCCGTACTGGGCTGGATGTTTCGCAAACGCACCGAAACCAATGAAAAAACCAATCTCTATATTTTTCTAACACCGCGGGTCATCAAAAGTCCGGTGGAGGCTCAGGAAATTTTTAAAGGCAAGCAGGATCAGATGGGCACCGTCAAGGAAGGCGGCATAAAGCTGTATGAAGAAAAGACACCGCCGCCCGAAGAAGTCCAGTAAGGTTATTACTGCTTTGGAGTAGTGGAGTAGTGGAGTAATGGAGCGTTGGAGTAATGTATTTAAATGTTGCGCGTTTCGTGTTCCGGGTTGCGCGTTATTGCTGTAATTGCCTATTACCGGATTCGACGCGTAACTCGCAACTCGTAACACGCAATAATATGCAGACCAACACTCCAGCACTCCAATACTCCATGTGAGAAAAGGACTTAAAGGCCGTATACAACCGAATCATTAACTTCTACAGGAACATTGTAACCAACGATGATCATCACCCGTTTAAGCAATATACTTAAAGACAAATTCGGCGTCGATGAAGAACAACTGGCCGAAGCCCAGCGTCTGCGCACTGAATCCGGTGAAAATCTCGGTCAGATTCTCATCGATCAAAAAAAATTATCAGAGACCCAGCTGCTGGAGGCCTTAAGCATTCAATACGGGATGCCCTTTTGGTCCCGTCTGCCGTTTGAGAGCACCGAATCGGATTTTACCGATAAAGTATCCATCCAGTTTTTAAAAAAATATCATCTCGTCCCGCTGGAATACACCGAAACGATCTCCGCCCGAGACTGTGGCCTGACGACCCAATACGATTCTCAAAATGAAGTCGCGCAATTTCAGCCGGGCTGCGTTATCGCCATCAACGATCCGCTCGATTTTCAACCGCTGGACGATCTTGTCAAGACCATCGGGCTTACCGATTATCGTGTGGTTCTGTCCACCCGCGAAGCGATCGTTGCGGCCATCAACCTGCAATATGATTTGCGCCGCGACTCCGCCGAGCAGCTGGTGCAGGATATGGAAGAAAACGGCAGCAATATTATCAGCGAAATCGAAGAAACCGCTGATTTGCTGGACGACACCAGTGATGCGCCGATCATTAAACTGGTCAATCACATCATCTCGCAGTCCATCAAGGCGCGGGCCAGCGATATTCATTTTGAGCCTTACCAGAACAGTTTTACGGTGCGCTATCGGGTTGACGGGATTCTGTATGATCTGCTGACGCCGCCCAAATGGATTCAGCCGGCTTTGATCTCACGGGTCAAAGTCATGGCTAAAATGAATATCGCTGAAAAACGCCTCCCGCAAGACGGGCGCTTTGAAGTCAAGATCGGCGATCAGGATATTGATGTGCGCGTGTCCACCATACCGACCGCTTTTGGTGAACGGCTGGTTTTGCGGTTGCTGAACAAATCCGGCTCCTTGCTAGAATTAGAGGATCTGGGTCTCGAGTCCGGCCGGTTGAAATTGCTCAAACGGCTGGTGTCATCCCCCAATGGGATAATCCTCAACACCGGCCCCACCGGTAGCGGCAAAACCACCACCCTGTATGCGATTTTGTCATCGATAAACGAGCCCAACATCAATATCATTACCATCGAGGATCCCATTGAATATCAGATTAAAGGCATCAGCCAGATACAGGTCAACCCCAAAATCGAGCTGACGTTTGCCCGCGGTCTCAGATCGATCGTGCGCCAGGACCCGGATGTTATCCTGGTGGGTGAAATCCGTGATAAGGAGACCGCTGAGATTGCGGTCCAATCCGCCTTGACCGGCCATCTGGTGTTTTCAACCCTGCACACCAACGATTCGGCCAGTGCCATTACCCGTCTGGTGGACATGGGGGTTGAGCCCTTTCTGATTTCATCCTCCGTTTTGGCGGTCGTGGCCCAGCGCCTGGTGCGGGTGCTCTGTGAAGACTGTCGCAAAGCATACGAGCCCAACCCAATTTATTTAAAAAGCATCGGTTTTTTGCCAGAGCTTTTCAGCGAGCACACGGTATATAAGGCCGTGGGGTGTGAAAATTGTTTCAGCACCGGCTACCGGGGCCGGCTGGGCATATTTGAGATCATGGTTTTAACCGAGCGCTTAAAAAGCCTCATTCTAAAAACCTTTGATTCAAACCTCATCAAAAATCAGGCTGTGCGGGAAAAGATGAAAACCTTACGCCAGGACGGCATGGCTAAGGTGTTAAAAGGGTTGACGACGGTTGAGGAGGTATTGCGCGTCACTCAGAAGTAGAAGTTTCCAGCCCAAAATGGCTATTTTTCCGCTGGGCTGTGTTCTCCGCGGTTTTACTTCCTCGACGTACTACAAGTACGCCTCCTTGTAAAACCTTGTGCGGCCTTGCCCAACGAAAAAATCCCTCATTTTCAATCTGGAAACTTACTATTCATAAAACACGGGCACAGAGTAGAAACAAGACATCTCTGTGCCCTTCGTGTTTTTAGTTTTAAAAATTAAGCATGCTTAATAGAGACTTCTAAACGTATCTCTGGAAATCTGCTTTCAGCAAGTCTTTTAGCCAGCAGCGAATCGCCAGAGGCCAGTAGCTGATTGATTCAACTTCTGACATCTGTCTTCTGACTTCTGTCCTCTGTCTTCTGTTATTCCAAGTTCCTGACCGGCAGGGCGCGGTAGCCGCGCTTGTGCGCCTTGCGTACCGTGTAATGATAGACATTGTCAAAATTAAAAATTCGCGCCGTGGGGGCGATCGGGTCGGTCTCGGACGTCCACACCCAGCCGCAGCTTAATCTAATCTCGAGCACCGTCTTTACCCACTGGCCACATTCGGTTTCATACCCTTTGGCATTCTTATCCTCAACCAGCAGGCTTTGCAATTCCGCCAGTGTTGGCAGCCGCCAGTTGTCGAATCGCTTGGGAATCGTATCGGGAAAAGTAAATCGCACCCACTTATCAGCCTGGATCCAGTTGATATCGCCCTGGTTGTCTGCTTTGGACCACATCAGATTCAGTTTTCGGTCGGTAACGGTTCCGTCGCCGTTATCGATGAAACGGTCAGCGGCCATCAGCGGGGCCCAACCGATCAATATCCCGGCGGCCAGGATAATGAGCGTCACACAAAGGTACCTGAACATCATGCCCTCCTTCCAGGGTACTGGCCCCCAATTACGATAAATGGATCTGTTTTTGCAGACGCTCAGCAATGCGTTCATCCCGATAGGATAGTATCGGAATCGGGGAGCGGCGGAACACTTTTTCCGCAACAGATCCGATCAGGGCATATTCGAGATCGGTGCGGCTCTTAATGCCCATGATCAATAAATCCACCTTTTCTTTGAGTGCAATTTTCAACAATTCCTCAGCAGGGCGGCCGACCTTGAGAACCATGCGGATCTTTTCAGACGCATGGCCGAGCTTTTTTAAAATATCAGCAAATTCCTTTTGGCGTTCGGCTTTGATTCCGGCCACGTAATTTTCGCCATCGACTTCATACCCCATGTCCGCAATCGTCCCCACGGCTTCAACATCACGCTCGTTGATGATGTTGGCACAGATCAACTCAGCCCCCATGCTGTCGGCAATACCCGTAGCATATTTCACCAGGCCTTCAGTATATTGATTCATTCCAACCGCCACCATAATCTTCATTTTTGCACCCATGGTAAATTCCTATTAAGTTTACGGGTCCATTTGCTTTAATTTTTACCACAGACCCGCCCGCCTCGCCCAGCCCGCACCCGCCTGCCACGCGAGGCGCAAGCGGGCATGGTGGCGGGCGTGGGCGCAAGGAGATCGCAGAGATTGAAATGAGAAAAATAAAGCTGAATAAAAAATAATGCTCTCTGTGTGCTCTGTGGTGAATTTGTCATATCGTTGCTCAATTTCAGGTGGTGACCGGCTCGGCAACTGGTTTAGGGGTGCGTGGCCTTTGCATCAGATACAGCACGCCATAAATGCCTAAACCAATCAGATAAGTCCAATAGCGTTGGTCGTGAGGAATTCCAATCCAGCTGGCAATTAAATCCGGACGCATCAAATTTAAGGTGACGAATAAAAACAGTGGGATCTCATAAATTCTATTTTTGGCCACAAACCATCCCTGGGTGGCAGAGGCAAAAGCGAAGTTGCCGACACAGGCCATGGCAAAGATCAGCAGACCCTGGGGCCAGCTGCTGATATTATGCAATATCAGGTCGGAATTGAAAATGAACATGAACGGCAGGATGGCGGTGCGAATATCGTACATAAATCCCTGCAAGCCGGTGGGAATCGGCGGCGATTTGGCAATCGCCGCGGCAGCATAGGCCGCCAGACCCACCGGGGGTGTATCGTCGGCCAGGATTCCGAAATAAAAGCAGAACAGATGCGCCGCCATCAGTGGCACGATAAAGCCCTGCATCCCGCCGATGGTCACAATCGCTGGAGCGGTCAGCGACGCCATAACGATATAGGTGGCGGTCGTGGGCAATCCCATGCCGATGATCAGGCTGGCCACAGCGGTAATCACCAGCATCAGAAATATGTTGCCGCCCGAAAGGGTATCGATGATCTGGGTGATCAGCTGACCCAGTCCCAGGGCCACGACACCGACGATGATTCCGGCGGCAGCCGTGGCCAGGGCCACCGACACCATGTTGCGCGCACCGGACGCCAGGGCTGAAAAAATGTCTTCTACACTCTTTTTGAACGCCGGCCCCAGCGGTTCTTTATTCAAATAAGCTTTGACCGGATTTTGCAGGAACATCACAATGGCCATCACCCAGATGGCGTTAAAGGCCGCCAGCTCCGGAGAGTGGCGCACAACGATCAGCTCGTAGAGCAGGAAGCAGAGCGGAATAAGAAAATGGGCGCCACTTAGTAAGGTTTTAAAAAAAGGCGGCAGCTCGGCCCGCGTCATGCCCCTGAGGCCCAGCTTGGAGGCCTCGATATGGGTAATGAAAAACAATGCCGCATATGAGGCAAAGGCCGGAACCGCAGCCGCTTTGATCACATCGATATAGGGCACATTGACGTATTCGGCGATGATAAAGGCGGCCGCGCCCATGATCGGCGGCGCCAGCTGGCCGTCGGTGCTGGCCGCCACCTCAACCGCAGCGGCTTTGGTGCCCGGATATCCGACTTTTTTCATCAGCGGTATCGTAAACGTGCCGGTAGTGACAATATTGGCGATACTCGAACCGGATACCAGGCCGGTCAGCCCGCTACCCATGATGGCGGCCTTGGCCGGGCCGCCTTTAAACCCGCCCAGCAGGGCCAGCGCCAGCTTAATGAAATATTGACCGGCTCCGGCTTTGTCCAGCATGGCGCCGAAAAGGACAAACAAAAATACGATGGTGGCCGACACATCCAGCGGAATCCCGTAAATCCCTTCGGTTGACATGGTCATTTGCCCCATCAGGCGGTTGAGCGAAGCGCCTTTAAAAGCGATCAAATCGGGCATGTAGGGGCCTAAGAACGAGTAAATAATGAATGCGGTTGCGATGGCGGGAAGGGCGGGCCCGATGACGCGCCGTGTGGCCTCCAGCAGCAGAACAATCAGGGTAAACCCGATGACAATATCCCGCGTGATCGGGGCACCGTAACGGGTGATCAAACCGGCGTAGTCGATAACAATATAAATCGCCGCAAAGGCCGCAATGATGCCGATGACATAATCGAGTATGGGGATTCTATTTTTAGCGGAAAAATATCGCAGACCGAAGTGTGTTTTTTTGAAAAGGGGGTAATTAAGGTAGACAATCAGAAGGGCAAAACCCAGGTGGATGGCGCGGATGAAGGTTGAGTCCATGATCAGCCAGCTGGCAATGGACAGTTGAAAAAAACTCCAGCAAACCGCGACCGTGGGAATCACATACTTTTGCCAACCTTTAGGTTTTCTTCCGATGCCTTCTTCTTCTTCGGCCATCCGCTTTGCGATTTCAATGCCCTCGTCCTTTTCTTCGATTTCGTGGTTACTCATAATAATCACCTAATCTATCAGGAAAGTTTGACGGCAAAAAACCGGCTAGCCGGATCGGTATTCCAGATCAACGGGCGCGTATAATCAAACCACGGTTATGATTCGGATAGAGCTCGATACTATGGCAGCAGAGACAAGACGCGCCCAACCAGCGCGATAAAACCCTTTAACTGATGAGTGTACAATTTGGAGGCGGCGGCTGGCCACCGCCGCCTCCTCAGGCAGGTTATATTCTAGTTATTACTTACTTCAATCCGGCTTCTTTATAATATTTTTCGGCACCCGGATGCAGCGGTGCGGAAAGACCTTCCATCATGTTTTGCTTCGTCAAAATAGCATAGGCCGGATGAAGCTTTTTAAAATCATCAAAATTGTCGAAAACTTCTTTAGTGATGGCATAAACAACGTTCTCCGGCACCTTGGCGGACGTCACAAAGGTCGCTTTGACACCAAAGGTTTCGACATCAGCATCATTCTGGGCCCCCGGATACAAGCTGACCGGAATGTTGGCCTTAGCGTAATAGGGGTTGTCGGCGATGAGCTTATCGATTCCAGGTCCGGTCACCGGAATAAAGCGAACCTTGCGGGCGCCGGCGGTGGCCTCTTTGATGGCGCCGCTAGGATGCCCGACGGTGTAGAAAAACGCATCGATGCGACCATCCTGTAACAGACCGGGCGCTTCAGCAGCCTTGACG
>JASFEV010000089.1:0-15453 GCA_050124655.1 Desulfobacterales bacterium | reverse complement strand
AGGCTGAGTTGATCACCCCGATTGCGATGGAAAAGGAGTTGCGGTTTGCGGTGCGTGAAGGCGGTCGTACCGTGGGGGCCGGTGTGGTCAGCGATATTATCGAATAATGGAAAAAGACGAATATGATAACCAATACTAAAATTAGAATCAGACTCAAAGCCTACGATTACAAATTGCTTGATCAGTCTGCATACGACATTGTCGATACCGCAACAAAAACAGGAGCCAAAGTGGTCGGGCCAATACCGCTGCCGACAAGAATTAAGAAATATACGGTTTTGCGATCTCCACATGTTGATAAAAAATCACGTGAGCAGTTTGAGATGAGAACCCACAAGCGACTCATGGATATCGTGGAACCCACCCAGCAGACAGTGGATGCCTTGATGAAGCTGGACCTGTCGCCGGGTGTCGATGTGGAGATTAAGCTATAGCCCAGATCTAAATTAGGGATTCAGGTTATAAACGCGAAGTTGAGCTGATTATTTGCCCTGTATCCCTAATTTTTTGACCCTTTGACACCGAAATCAAAATAACATGCGGGCGGTTAGCCTGATTTTAGATGCCGAGCAAAAGGAAAGCGCAATGAGTAACGGATTAATTGGGAAAAAATTAGGGATGACCGGATTTTTCCTACCAGACGGCCGCTATGTACCTGTCACCGTGATTGAAGTCGGTCCGTGTGTGGTAACGCAGATAAAGACTGCCGAAAAGGATGGTTACAATGCGCTTCAGCTGGGCTTTGGTGAGAAAAAGGAATCTCGGGTCAATAAACCGCTCAGGGGGCATTTGAGCAAAGGGGCCTCCGGGGCATTTGTCACGCTTAAGGAATTTGGGGTCAGCGACCCAGCTGAATTCAATTTAGGTCAGCAGATAACGCTGGAGATGTTTAACGTCGGAGAGCGGGTGGATGTCAGCGGCACCACAAAAGGCCGCGGATTTGCCGGTGTTATGAAGCGCCATGGATTTCATGGCGGTCGCAAAACTCATGGCAGTCACAGCCATCGTATTCCCGGATCTGTCGGCTGTAGCGCATCGCCTTCAAAGATTATTAAAGGTAAGAAGATGCCCGGCCAATACGGCAATGACCGTCAGACGGTGCGCAATCTTGAAGTCATTGATATCCGGCCGGACGATAATATTATGCTCATTAAAGGTTCAATACCGGGGGCTAAATCGGGGCTGGTTATGATTAATAAGCTCAAATTTAATACAGGTAATAGAAAAAAGGCATCATAAAGTCTAATTCTCAAAGGCACGTGTACAAGGGACATGCTATTGCCTTAGATCCAGCAAACGGGGGAGTTATGCCGGTTGTAGATGTTCGAAATACCAAAGGGAAGAAAGTGACAACAGTTGACCTGGCTGATAACATCTTCAATGTTTCTGTAAAACCAAGTGTGCTGCATGAGGTTGTCACAATGCAACTGGCCAATCGACGGGCAGCCACAGCTGCTGTCAAACATCGCAGCGATGTCAAAGGCAGCCGGCGTAAATTGTTTCGTCAAAAAGGGACCGGTAGAGCACGGCGCGGTGATATTAAATCGCCATTGCTCAGAGGTGGTGGTGTTGTTTTTGGACCCGATGGTCGTAAATATGCTTTCAAGGCACCCAAAAAAGTACGCAGACTTGCACTGAAGATGGCCTTAAGCAGTAAACTGAGCGCCAGTGAACTCATTGTGCTGGATAAAATTGAGCTCGAGCACATCAAAACGAAAGCCTTTGTTGAGATTCTTAAAAGTCTTAAACTGGACAATGCCCTCATTATTGCCGATGCGCAAAATCAACATTTGGAACTGTCTTCGCGAAACGTTCCGGATGTGAAAGTGCTTCGGGCGGAAGGTTTGAATGTCTATGACATCCTTAAATACAAGACGTTAATTTTGCTGGAGCCAGCAATAAAGAGTATCGAGAGGAGGCTGGCCGCATGATGCAATATGAGATCATCAAACGACCCGTGATCACTGAAAAAACCAATATTCAAAAAGAGATCGCCAATCAATTGACATTTGAGGTTGATCGGCGCGCCAATCGTATTGAAATAAAGCGGGCAATTGAATCGGCTTTTAAAGTCAGAGTCGCCACTGTTCAGACGATGCATGTCAAGGGTAAAGTCAAACGCAGAGGGCGCAATATCGGCAAACGCCGTGACTGGAAAAAAGCCATCGTCACTTTGATGCCCGGTGAGCGCATCGATTTCTTTGAAGGCGCGTAGTGCTTCGATTCGTAAACTGACTAGCACTTAGCAGCAGGAGTACAATATGATTACCAAGAAGGTAAAACCGACCTCGCCCGGAAGGCGTTTTCAGACATATTCGTCACTGGAAGAGATTACGCGGACAACGCCGCAAAGGCAACTGCTAAAGCCACTCAAAAAATCCGGTGGCCGGAATGCCCATGGGCGCATTACCATCAGACGTCGCGGAGGCGGCCATAAACGGCATTATCGGATCATCGACTTTAAGCGGGATAAAACCGGAATTCCTGCCAAAGTCGCTGCCATTGAATACGATCCCAACCGCTCCGCTCGAATCGCTCTTCTGCATTATGCTGATGGGGCAAAGCGCTATATTTTGGCACCGGTTGGTCTTAAAGTGAATGATATCGTGGAATCCGGACCTGATGCAGATATCAAGCCCGGCAACACGTTGCCGCTGAGTCATATCCCGCTGGGGACCCAAATACATAATATCGAAATGCGTTTGGGCAAGGGCGGGCAAATGGTTCGCAGTGCCGGGACTTACGCCCAACTGATGGCCAAAGAGGATGCATACGCACTGATTAAAATGCCCTCCGGAGAAGTCCGCATGGTGTTGCTGAAATGCAAAGCCACCATCGGGCAAATCGGGAATGTTGCCCATGAAAATAAATCATTGGGCAAGGCCGGCCGCAAACGCTGGTTGGGGCGCCGCCCAAAAGTTCGCGGAGTTGCTATGAATCCGGTTGACCATCCCATGGGAGGTGGCGAAGGCCGGTCGTCTGGTGGTCGACATCCGTGCAGTCCATGGGGTTGGCCCACCAAAGGCTTTAAAACTCGTCGCAGAAGAAAAAGCAACCGCTTAATTGTCAAAAAACGCAAATAATCGTTAATCGTTATTTGTTATTCGTTATTTGGCGAATCGATGAGCGCTGCGAAGCGTTGTTTTAATAACCAATAACCAATAACTAATAACCAATAACCAAAACGGGAGTGTTCATGCCACGTTCGCTTAAAAAAGGTCCTTTTATCGATGAACGCCTGCTCAAAAGAGTCAATGAAGCCCAGACATCGCGCAGCAGCCATGTTGTTAAGACTTGGTCGCGTCGTTCCACGATCGTTCCGGAGATGGTCGGTGTGACACTGGCCGTTCATAACGGCAGAAAATTTATACCGGTGTTTGTTTCCGAAAATATGGTCGGTCACAAATTGGGAGAGTTTTCGCCGACGCGGACCTTTTACGGACATGCGGGTGATAAAAAGTCACGATTAAAATAACCATTCAATTGAGTTAAACTCAATTGAAGTTATTGGTTATTCGTTATGGGTTAATCGTAAGAGCGGTCTATTGGCAACTGAAAGTAACGAATAACCAATAGCAAATAACAAGGGTTGAGAACAATGGAAATCAAAGCTTCTGCTAAGTATATGCGAATATCGCCCCGTAAAGTCCACAAATTGATCGGGACCGTTAAGGGCAAACCGGTTGAAACGGCTTTAAATACCCTTAAATTTATGCCCCAAAAAGCAGCCGGGATATTGGAGAAAGTCATCCGATCTGCAGTCGCCAATGCCGATCAAAATCCGGATGTCGACATCGATCTGTTAGTGGTTCGCAATGTTACAGCCGATCAAGGCCCCACTCTGAAACGCTGGCGGGCCAGGGCCCGGGGCAGAGGTACCCGGATCTTAAAACGAACCAGTCATATTACGGTTATTTTAGACGAAGAATCTTCAGCATAGCGCTTAATAAAGGAGGTAAAAGCTTGGGTCAGAAAGTTAATCCAGTCGGATTGAGATTAGGAATCGTCAAAACGTGGGAATCCCGTTGGTTTGGTGGCAAGAATTACGCCGAGTATATTCTGGAAGACCACCGTTTAAGAAAATTTGTCAAAGAAAAACTTTACCACGCAGGTGTTTCCAGAATTGAAATTGAACGATCGTCCAAGCGTGTGCGTTTGCGCATTTATACCTCCAGGCCCGGGATTGTTATCGGCAAAAAAGGCTCTGAGATATCACAGCTTAAAAAAGAGATTGAAAAGATAACGGACCGTGAGGTTTTAATCGATATCCAGGAAGTTCGCAAACCTGAAATCGATGCCCAACTGGTTGCCGAAAATGTCGCACTTCAAATCGAAAGACGAGTGGCGTTTCGGCGGGCCATGAAACGCGGTGTCTCCTCGGCGATGCGTTTTGGTGCGCTGGGGGTAAAGATTATCTGCGCCGGCCGTCTGGGTGGTGCAGAGATGGCCCGAACCGAGTGGTATCGTGAAGGACGCGTTCCTTTGCATACCTTACGGGCCGATATTGATTATGGCTTCACCGAAGCGCGAACCACCTACGGTGTTATCGGCGTTAAAGTTTTTATTTTTAAAGGTGAAATATTGAAAAAAGATGACGAGGAGATCGAGAGTTAGTTAATAGTTATTGGTTAATAGTTGTTGGTTGTTAAAAATTGACGATGAGCAATGCTATCAAGGTTTTCATCACCTAATAACAAATAACGAATAACAAATAACGCAGTAGAGGTTGTTACATGCTAAGTCCCAAAAAAGTCAAATATCGCAAGCAGCAAAAAGGCCGCATGCGAGGTATTGCACGGCGGGGCAGTCATTTGAATTTCGGAGAATACGGATTGCAGGCCGTCGGATGCGGCACGATCAGCTCCAAACAAATTGAGGCTGCTCGAATTGCAATGACCCGTCACATAAAAAGAGGCGGGCGAATCTGGATTCGAATTTTTCCCGACAAACCGTTTACCAAAAAACCGGCTGAGGTCCGAATGGGAAAAGGCAAAGGTGCACCGGAAGGCTGGGTAGCGGTGGTGCGCCCCGGTAGAATTCTTTATGAAATGCAAGGCGTGGACAAGAATGTCGCCAAAGAAGCATTTCGCCTGGCAGGCCATAAGCTTTCGGTTAAGACTCGGTTTGTCGAGAGGAGTGATGCCTGATGAAAACCACCGAAGTCAGAGAAATGAATCTTGAAGAAATGCAACGCAAGGTTAACGATTTGAAAGAAGAACTATTTAACTTACGATTTCAGCATGAAATCGGCCAGCTTGAAAATCCCAATAAAATGAAACAGACTAAAAAAGACATTGCCCGGGTAAAAACCATCATTCGTGAAGTTGAATTGAAAAACAAGACGGTAGAAGAATAAGTAATATCATGAAAAAACAAGGAATGAAGAGACAATTGGTGGGGACAGTCGTCAGCAACAAGATGGATAAAACCGTGGTCGTCCTGGTTGAACGGCTGGTTAAGCACAAATTCTACCATAAGTATATCCGGCGGCGGTCCAAGTTTGCCGCTCACGACCAAGGCAATACCTGTCAGATTGGTGATAAGGTCATGCTGACAGAGTGCCGGCCCCTGAGCCGGTCAAAAAGGTGGCGTGTCAGTAAAATCGTCAAAAAGGCGGTTTAATCTCAAGGAAACGATATCATGATTCAGTCAGAAACAAGGTTAACTGTAGCCGATAATTCCGGGGCCAAGGTCTTGTATTGTATCAAAGTGCTAGGCGGATCGCGTAGACGATATGCCAGAGTCGGAGATATCATCGTTGTGGCCGTCAAAGAAGCGCTGCCGAATGCTAAGGTAAAAAAAGGTGATGTATTAAAAGCGGTTGTTGTTCGAACCAAAAAAGAGATCCGTCGACCGGACGGCTCTTACATTCGTTTTGATGATAATTCGGCTGTTTTGGTGAACGCATCACGAGAACCGATCGGCACCCGAATTTTCGGGCCTGTGGCCCGGGAATTGCGCGCTAAAAGATTCATGAAAATAATCTCGTTGGCACCGGAGGTCTTATAGTGATTGGTTATTTGTTATTTGCAATCGGTAATTAATTGTTTCCTCCAATAACGAATAACAAATAACCAATAACTAAAGTGGGAAAATAGAAATGCTTGAAGCAAAGATACGCATAAAAAAGGATGATAAAGTCAAGGTTATTGCCGGAAAAGACAAAGGCAAAATCGGCAAGGTGCTCAAGGTGGATCGTAAAAATAGCCAGTTGCTCATTGAAAAGATCAACATGATGAAGCGCCATACGCGAGCCAGTGCGAAAAATAAACAGGGCGGCATCGTGGAAGGTGAGGCGCCGATTCGCATCTCCAATGTAATGATTATGTGCAACAAATGCATTCATCCGACGCGGGTTAAGATGCAGCGCCTGGAAGACGGAAAAAAAATTCGGATGTGTGTTAAGTGCGGCGAAGCAATCGATACATAGACGCAGCGCACGGAGGAAGGCGATGTCACAATTGAAAAATATTTATGAAAACGAAATTGCGCCGAAACTGATGGACACGTTTGGTTATAAAAATAGGATGCAGGTTCCCAAATTGGACAAAATTGTTCTCAATATGGGCCTGGGCGAAGCCATCCAGAATATAAAAGTGCTGGACGCTGCGGTTGAAGAACTTAAAGCAATTGCGGGGCAAAAGCCGGTGATTACCCGTGCTAAAAAGTCCATCGCCGCCTTTAAACTCAGAGAAGGGATGCCGATCGGCTGCATGGTGACCCTGCGACATCTCCGGATGTATGATTTTTACTACAAGCTTGTCAATATAGCGCTGGCGCGTGTTCGAGATTTTAGGGGTGTTTCTGCTAAAGCATTTGACGGCCGCGGCAATTACTCCCTTGGGATAAAGGAGCATATCATTTTTCCGGAGATTGACTACGACAAAATTGACAAGATAAAAGGTCTAAACGTCAGTATTGTGACGACAGCCCAGACAGACGAAGAAGGAAAACAATTGCTCGGTTTGATGGGCATGCCGTTTAAAAATTAGGGAGGCTAATTTGGCGAAAAAAGCGCTTCGAAATAAAGCAATACGAAAACCCAAATTTCAAGTTCGGCAATACAATCGTTGCCCGATCTGCGGGCGTCCCAGAGGATACCTGAGAAAGTTTGGACTTTGTCGCATTTGCTTCCGGGTCTTTGCATCTGAAGGCAAACTTCCCGGAGTTGTAAAATCGAGTTGGTAATTTTGGAAACTGGAAACTGGAAATTCGTTAAACCAACTTTCATGTTCTTGTTTGGGCAGCGAATTCAAACAAGGGCGCAAGGTACAAGTTTCAAGTTACGAGTTTCAAGTATCAAACACAGGAGAAGAGAATGGCGGTAAGCGATCCGATAGCCGATATGTTGACGCGAATTCGCAATGGCGTCAAAGCCAAATTCAACAGTGTTGATGTACCGGGGTCAAAGCTTAAAACAGACATTGCTAAGATTTTAAAGGACGAAGGTTTTATCAAAAATTACAAGTTCCTTAAGGACGGCAAGCAGGGTATTTTGAGAATTTACCTCAAGTATGGCACCGGGCAGTCTAATGTGATTTATGGACTCAAGCGCATCAGTAAACCCAGTTGTCGCGTCTATGTGAAAAGCAATGAAATCAAAGCGGTCTATAATGGCATGGGGATTTCGATTTTATCCACATCCAAAGGCATCATGACAGATAAAAGGGCGCGACAGGAAAACGTCGGTGGCGAGATCCTCTGCAACGTATGGTAGCCGCATTGTAAGCAAGCAGTCGGCATAATGCATTATGCGGTGTGCAAAAAATCCGAACCGTCTACTGCTGACGAATTTTGGGAGTTAATTATGTCTCGAGTCGGGAAAATGCCGGTACCCATTCCGGATAAAACTAAATTGTCATATGAAAACAGGGTCCTTACGGTTCAAGGTGAAAAGGGCAAACTAACACGATCGATTCATCCTGCCGTGGATTTAAAAATTGAAGATGGTATCTTAGAAGTAGTTCTTCTTGAAGATAAAAGGACCAGTCGCGCATTACAGGGAATGACCAGAAGCTTGGTGGCCAACATGATAGCCGGCGTCACACAAGGTTTCGAGCGCACCCTGATCATTCATGGCATCGGATATCGGGCTGAAATAAAAGGAAATTCGATTATATTCAATGTGGGTTATTCGAATCCGGTTCAATTCGATTTACCTGAAGGAATCACTGCTAATATTGATCGCAACACCATTATCAAATTATCCAGTATAGACAAGGAAAAATTAGGTCTGGTGGCTGCGGCTATTCGCAAAATAAGACCCCCGGAGCCATATAAAGGTAAAGGCATAAAATATGCCGAGGAACGCATACGCCGAAAAGCCGGTAAAGCGGGTGCTGCGGCTCAGTAGAGGTAAATTCATCAGCAGCGGGTGCAAATTGAACAGCTTGATGCCCGCTTGAAAAATAGGTTTTAAAAAATGGGAACGCTCAATCAAAAAACACAAGCTCGGCTAAAACGTAAAAAGAGAATACGCAAAAAATTGGTTGGCTCGACCAATCGGCCCAGACTCTGTGTGTTCAGAAGTGCCAAACACATATATGCTCAAGTCATCGACGATTCTATCGGTGAGACCCTTGCGGCCGCTTCAAGCACGGAAAAGGACTTCCGGGGAAAATCGGGAGCGAAGAATAAAGTGACGGATGCGACTACGGTCGGTAAGATGATCGGGCAACGCGCCGTGGAAAAGGGCGTCAAACAAGTGGTATTCGACCGCAACGGGTTTTTATACCATGGCCGCATAAAGGCCGTTTCAGAGGGGGCCCGCAAGGCCGGTTTAAAATTTTAAACAGCTTAATATGCGTCGAAAGAGGCTAAACTGAAAAATATCTACCACGAAATCACGAAAAATTAAAAACACGAAAAACAAAATAGAACAGTTTTCGTGCTTTCAGAATTTCGTGTTTTCGTGGTTAAATTCGCAAATCGAGTCGTGGAATCAAAGGAGGCAGGCTTTTGTTCAAACCAGAAATAGATGAAACGCAATTTATCGATAAAGTGGTCCACATTAATCGGGTGGCCAAAGTTGTTAAAGGGGGGCGTCGATTTAGTTTCAGTGCCATCGTTGTTGTCGGCGATGGGCAAGGATCAGTTGGATTTGGTCTTGGCAAAGCCGGAGAGGTCCCCGAGGCAATCCGTAAGGGTGTCGAAAAAGCCAAAAAGAATATGATTTCGGTGCCTTTATCTGAAGGTACGATCCCTTACGAAATTATCGGTCGGTTCGGCGCTGGCAAGGTTTTGCTTAAACCGGCTGCGGAGGGCACGGGCGTGATTGCTGGAGGCGCTGTTAGGGCGGTTCTGGAAGCGGTCGGCGTCCAGAATATATTGACAAAGTGTCTCGGATCTCACAATCCGCATAATCTGGTGAAAGCCACGGTAAATGGCCTTGAGCGCCTTGAAAGTCGTGAAATGGTGGCTGCCAGAAGAGGCATTTCAGTGGAAGATCTTTAGGATTCTTCAGGCGCCCGAATGCCGCACAAGAATAGATTTATTCAAAGGATCAGATACATGGCCGAAACGATAAAAGTAAAACTGGTTCGGAGCATGATTGGCCGACCGGAAAAGCAACGTAAAGTCTTGCGTGGGATGGGATTAACACGCTTAAATAAAACAGTTGAACTCAAAAATACGCCCGAAGTGAGGGGCATGATCAAAAAAGTTACACACTTAGTGAGTACTGAGGAGTAAGTCGATGAAGCTTCATGAACTATCGCCGCCGTCAAAATCGCGTAAGTCCAATCGACGCCTGGGCCGTGGTGTGGCAACCGGTCGCGGGAAAACCGCCGGTCGAGGCAGCAAAGGTTTCAACAGCCGTTCCGGCGGTGGCGTCAGACCCGGTTATGAAGGCGGACAGATGCCGATGCAACGGCGCCTGCCGAAACGTGGTTTTACCAATATTTTTCAAAAGAAAATTGCTGTCATTAATGTCAGAGATTTATTGAGATTCGAAAGCGGCAGTTTAGTTGATGAAACTGCGCTTGTGAAAGCTGGATTGGTAAAGGGCCCTAAAGACGGGATTAAATTATTGGGGCAGGGGGAAATTAAAGTTGCCCTGAATATCAAAATTGATCATGTCAGCAAAGCTGCCCGCGAAAAGATCGAAGCTGCTGGCGGCACGGTAGAGGTTAAACAATGATCGGTAGCGGGTTTCAAAATATCTTTAAAATACCCGAGCTAAAAAAGCGCATTCTATTTACGTTTGGCTTGCTGATTGTTTATCGGATCGGTGTTCATGTTCCCGTTCCGGGAATCGATTCTTCAGCGCTGGCGTCTTTCTTTGCCCAAGCAGAAGGCACTATTTTTGGAATTTTCAATATGTTTTCCGGCGGCGCTTTGGAAAGACTATCGGTTTTTGCGCTTGGCATTATGCCCTATATCAGCGCATCAATCATTTTGCAGCTGTTAACGGTTGTCATACCTCATCTGGAACAGCTCAAAAAAGAAGGCGAGCAGGGGCGCAAAAAGATTACGCAATACACCCGCTATGGCACGGTCATCTTAAGCATCATTCAGGGCTTTGGTATCGCTGTTGGGCTGGAAAGCATGAGCTCTCCAGGCGGGGGGGCACCGGTGGTTTTATTTCCGGGATGGGGATTCAGGCTGATGACGGTGATTACCCTAACAGCCGGTACGGCTTTTATCATGTGGTTGGGTGAACAGATTACCGAACGGGGTATCGGCAATGGTATTTCGTTGATTATTTTCGCAGGTATTGTTGCGCGACTGCCAACGGCGGGCGGCAATACATTTCGCTTGTTGTCCACCGGAGAAATGGGAATTTTTATTGCACTGATTTTGATTATTTTTATGGTGGTTGTGGTCGGATGTATTATTTTTGTCGAGCAGGGGCAGCGCCGCATCCCGGTTCAATATGCCAAAAGGGTGGTGGGGCGCAAGATGTATGGTGGCCAGAGTACGCATCTGCCGTTGAAAATTAATACCTCCGGCGTGATTCCACCGATTTTTGCTTCATCGATCATCATGTTTCCGGCCACGATTGCCAATTTTATCAATATCCCTTGGATTAGAACAATTGGCGAAACCATGCGGCCGGGGAACGTTATCTATGAATTATTGTTCGTCGGGTTTATTTTCTTTTTCTGTTATTTTTACACGGCGGTTACGTTTAATCCGGTAGACGTCGCCGAAAATATGAAGAAACAGGGTGGATACATCCCTGGAATCCGACCCGGAAAACGCACGGCTGATTACATTGACAAGGTGTTAACGCGCATCACGCTGGGCGGAGCTATTTATGTGTCAGCCGTTTGTGTATTGCCATCCATCTTAATAACCCGCTTTGATGTGCCCTTTTATTTTGGTGGTACCGCTTTACTGATTGTGGTGGGGGTGGCGATCGATACCGTTGCTCAGATTGAGTCGCATATGTTGAGTCGGCATTATGAAGGATTTTTAAAGAGCAGTGGCGGCGCACGATTAAAAGGTCGCTACTAAAGCCGTTTAGGATTAGGGTATAAAGGACCCGCAAACAGGAGTTGCCGTGGCCAAAGAAGAACCAATTGTGGTTGAAGGTGTCGTTCTGGAGACATTGCCCAACGCAATGTTCAAGGTTGAATTGGAGAACAAGCATCAGGTATTGGCCCATATTTCGGGGAAAATGCGAATGCATTTCATCAAGATTCTTCCAGGAGATAAAGTTACTGTTGAATTATCTCCGTACGACCTGACGCGTGGCAGAATCACCTATCGATCAAAATAAAACTGGGAATTGGGTTTTGGGATCGAGATCCAAATTTTTATCGGTGTCGGCATTTAAGAAATCTCGGTATCAAATACCTGATGCCCCATTCCCAGTTTTATAAGGAGTATTACTCATGAAGGTTCGAGCATCAGTAAAAAAAATGTGCCCCAAATGTAAAATTATCCGTCGCAAAGGAGTTGTGCGGGTGATCTGCGAAAACAAACGGCATAAACAGCGGCAAGGATAAAGGAGGACCAAACATTGGCAAGAATCGCAGGTGTTGACCTACCCAAAAATAAACGAATTGAGATCGGTTTAACCTATATTTATGGGATCGGCAGGTCCTCGTCCCAGCGTATCCTGGAAAAACTGGACATCGATATGAATACCAAGACCGATCAACTGACCGAAGATCAAGTCAGTAGTATCCGTAAAGTGATCGACAATGAATATAAAGTTGAGGGTGAACTGCGTACGGAAGTCTCGATGAATATCAAACGGTTGATGGATTTAGGGTGCTACCGCGGATTGCGTCATCGCAAATCATTGCCGGTGCGTGGCCAGCGCACGAGCACCAATGCCAGAACGCGCAAAGGACCCAAGCGGGCGGCAGTTAAAAAGAAAGGCGCTGCCAAACAGAAAAAATAAACCGGCAATAGAAACTATCACGCATACGAGGCGAAATCGATGGCCAAGAAAATCCGCACCAAGAAAAAAGTAAAGAAGAATATTGCAAGTGGCGTTGCTCACATTCAATCGACTTTTAACAATACGATTGTGACCATAACTGACGTAGGTGGAAATGTTGTTTCCTGGTCCAGTGCCGGAGTTCAGGGCTTTAAGGGATCGCGTAAAAGTACACCTTTTGCGGCTCAGCTGGCTGCTGAAGATGCGGCCAAAAAGGCAATGGAGCATGGTATGAAGAGCGTGGAAGTGTATGTTAAAGGGCCCGGTCCTGGTAGAGAATCCGCTTTACGGGCCTTGCAGGCCGCCGGATTCAATGTCACGATGATTAAAGACGTGACGCCCATTCCCCACAATGGATGTCGTCCACCCAAAAGACGTAGAGTGTGATTGTTATTTGTTAATAGTTATTCGCTATTAGACGGTAAAGATCTGATTGAAAATCACGAGAAAACGAATAACTGATAACCAATAACCCATAACGAATAACCAGTAACCAATAACTAATAACCAAACTCGGAGGATCATTTGTCAAGATATAAAGATTCAGTTTGTCGGCATTGCCGGCGTGAAAACCTTAAATTGTATCTCAAAGGAGATCGCTGCTATTCGGATAAATGCGCCTTTGATAGACGCTCTTATCCGCCGGGCGAGCATGGAGAGCGACGGGGCCGAAAAATTTCTGATTATGGAATTCAGTTGCGTGAAAAGCAGAAAGTCAAAAGGATGTATGGACTTTCTGAAAAACAATTTCACTTGTTTTTTGAAAGAGCTGAGGCCCAAAGAGGCGTCACCGGTACCAACTTGCTCGTGTTGCTGGAGCGCCGTCTCGATAATGTCGTCTATCGGCTTGGTTTTGCGAATTCGCGTACTCAGGGACGTCAATTCGTTCTGCACAACCATTTTTTGGTTAACGGCAAAAAGGTCAACATTCCCTCTTTTTTGGTCAAAAAGGGTGATGCAATCGAGGTAAAAGAGAAGAGCAAAAAAATTGCTGCTATTTCGGACTCCATAGAGGCGGTCGTACGCAGAGGCATACCCCAATGGCTGGAATTGGAAAAAGAAAAGCACAAAGGTGTCGTGACCGGATTTCCGGCACGCGAAGACCTGACGATGCCGATTCAGGAACAGTTAGTTGTAGAGCTTTATTCAAAATAGCAGCGTTCCAGAAGGATCTTGATGGTCGGCAAGTCCGGCTCTCATTGGATCATCTAAAAACCTTTTTCAATTTGGAGATTAGAAAATGTCATCCGAAGAACTGATGTATGTTAACTGGCAACAAATGATTAAGCCAGAAAGAGTGCAGGTTACCAGCAATCCATCCTACGGCAAGTTCGTTTGCGAACCCCTAGAAAGGGGTTTCGGGATTACAATCGGCAACTCATTAAGGCGGATTGTGCTGTCATCGTTATACGGTGCCGCCATTACATCGGTAAAGTTTGACGGCGTAATGCATGAATTCAGTGTCATTCCCGGTGTGCTGGAAGACGTTTCTGAAATTATTTTAAACCTCAAAGAGGTGCGCTTCAAGGTTGCCGACGCTGAACCCAAAACTGTCAGACTGGAGGCTTCCGGCGAAGGTGAGGTCACGGCCGGAGACATTTTAAGTGATGACGGAAAATGCGAAGTGCTGAACCCAAAACATCATATCGCAACCCTTGCAGAAAAAGGTAAGCTACATTTGACGATGACCGTAAAATACGGCAAGGGATATTCTTTAGCTGAATCAAATAAAGATGAAGGCTCACCTACGGGTACGATACCGATTGATGCGGTCTTTTCGCCTATCCGGCGTGTTAATTTTGTGGTTGGCAATGCGCGTGTCGGTCAGCGAACAGATTATGATAAACTCACCATGGAAGTCTGGACTGACGGAAGTATCTTGCCGGAAGATGCCGTAGCTTACGCCGCTAAGATCCTTAAAGAGCAGATGACGGTTTTTATTAATTTTGATGAAGAAATGGAGCCGACACCTGAAGAAACGGACACCAAAAGAGAAAGACCAAAGTTTAATGAAAATTTGTACCGTAGTGTTGAAGAACTTGAATTATCCGTGCGCAGCGCCAATTGCCTGAAAAATGCAGATATTAATAAGATTTGGCAGCTGGTCAGCAAGACCGAAGCGGAGATGCTCAAAACAAAAAATTTCGGGCGCAAGTCATTAAACGAAATCAAAGAAGTATTATCAGAAATGGGGTTGTCACTCGGCATGAGACTGGAAGGATTCGATCCTCCCGAAGATGACACGGAAGAAGAGGAGTAATTGGCCATATGCGACATCGAAAAGCAAGCTTGAAACTGAATCGAACCACGAGTCATCGCAATGCGATGTTCCGAAATATGGTCACCTCGTTATTTAAGCACGAGCGTATTCGCACCACGGGCGCCAAAGCCAAAGAATTGCGGCGCTGGGCCGATCATCTCATCACGTTGGCCAAACGGGGTGACTTGCATGCCAGGCGGCAGGCCCTTGCAATTGTCCGAGAAAAACAGGTTGTCCACAAATTATTTGAAGAAGCCAACGAAAAATTTGGCCATTCTGCCGGAGGGTACACACGGGTGGTGAAATTGGGTCGCCGCGCCGGCGATGCGGCTCCCATGGCATTGATTGAACTGGTGGCCATTGAATCGGGGGGCAAGAAAAAGACCAAAAAGAAGGCTGCCAAACGAGGGGCTGCAAAAACCAAAGCAGCTGCTGCAAAGAAGACCGCCGCGCAAGCTAAAGACGAGAAGAAACCGCCGGAGAAAAAGGAAGCCAAAACCGAAGCCAAGAAAAAAACGGCTGCAAAATTAAAAACATCCGAGACGAAATCAACCGCCCGGGAAAAATCTGAAGCCAAGCCAAAAACGGCGGCAACAACAAAATCCACTGCTGAAAAAAAGGAAACCGCTTCCGAAGATAAGCCCAAACGCACTTCAAAAACAAAAGTCGAAAAGGACGAAAAAAAATCTTAAACTAACGGATTATTATATTCCATCTTGTCTTTTCCAAAAAGATTTGGCATCAAGCCAGCAGGCCCTGTCGAAAACGACAGGGCTTTTTTTTGCGTTCATTGTGTAGAAAT
>JASFEV010000088.1:0-15509 GCA_050124655.1 Desulfobacterales bacterium | reverse complement strand
CCACTTCATCAAATACAACTGTTTCGACTGAATCGCTTTTAGCCAAAAGCGCCTTCAACGCCAGGATTACCCTTGAGAGCTCACCCCCGGATGCAATGCTGGCCAGGGCTTTTAAAGCTTCTCCTACGTTGGGAGCAATTAAAAATGTGGCCCGGTCGACACCCGTTTCAGTGATCATGTTGTCCTCAACCGCCAAATGGGAGTCGGTTTTTTCATCTGCCGGCATGCGCTGTAGTGCCACACGAAATTTGGTTTTCGCCATTTTTAAAGTGACCAGTTGAGCCATGACCTCTTTGGCAAAATCCTTGGCTGCTTTTTTGCGTTTGCCGGACAGCTTCAAAGCAAGGTCTTTAAGCTGGCGGTACAATTTGTTGACTTCAATCTCGGTCGCATGGATCTGTTCGGCAATATTTTCAACGCCGGTCAGCTCCTGCGCGATGGCTTCGCTTTTTGCGATGACCGCCTCCACACTGCCACCGTATTTGCGCTTGAGCTTGTTCAGTGTGTCCAGCCGTTCCTCGACGGCTTCCAGTCGTTGGTCGTCCATCTGAATCGAATGGAGATAGCTTCGTAGATTATCTATCAAATCCTCAATTTGATAGGTGGTGTCCGATAGGCGCTGAGCATCTGATGTCAGTTGTTTATCGATCTGGCTGATTTTGGTCAGATCTTTGCTAACCGCCATCATTTTTTCCATAACAGAGCCCGGTGCGCTATAAAGCGTTTCGATGCCGTTATAAACCGTCTGATAAAGCGCTTCAGCGTTTTTTAACCGCATTCGTTCCTGTTCAAGTGTTTCATCCTCGCCGACGATAGGGTTGGCTGTCGTGATCTCTTTGTGTTGAAAGACCAGCAGTTCCGTGTGTTCTGCTTGGCGATCCTTGATAGCCTCTAGTTCTTTTAATTTTTTCAAGACCGTCAGCATTTTTTGAAAACATGCACCAACCGCTTCACGCAAAGGCAGCAGACCACCGAATTGGTCAAGAATCAAAAGATGCTGTTCCTCTTTTAGCAGCAACTGATGGGCATGCTGCCCGGAAATACTGGCTAAATTTTCGGTAATGGTATTGAGCAACTGGATGGTCGCCAACCGATCATTTAAATACACCCGATTGGCATCGTTGCGCGCAATGATTCTTCTAACAAGCAGTCCTTCGGAAGGTTCATAGCCGTGCTCGCTCATAATTTGAGCAACCCTGCTGGAGGTCGCAATGTCAAAAAGGGCCTCCAGCTCGGCGCTTTTGGCACCGCTGCGAACCAAGTCGGTGGCGGCGCGACTTCCCAGCAACAGGTTGACGGCATTGAGGATGATGGATTTGCCGGCCCCGGTTTCGCCACTCAGGATAGTCAAACCATCGGAAAAACGGATGTGTAAGTCATCGATAATGGCAAAATTTCGAATGGAAAGCTCTTTTAACATGAATTGAATCGTTGCATCGAGTTGGCCGGGCCTCCCGGTCGAAACGTGTAACGACAAACACATGCGTCGTTCATTTCTGTTCCGGTCCAGGCACCATCGCTTTTTGGACGCTAAGATGAACTGGAAGGATTTATGGCATAACCTTGTTGGTTTGTAAAGCAGATTGACAACGCTGCGAAATAGAACATAAGTATATAAAATTATATGTTTTTTTAATAATGGGCCACCTAAATATAACCCTTAACACCCGGCAGTCCCTCTCGCAGCGGCCAACGGGCGATGGATGACGACTAAACCAGAGTGCCACTGATTGAACCTATTTAGGATAGCCTGTAATGGCGCGAATGCGTTCATACAACGGTTTTAAACGCCGATACATTTTTTGGTAAACATCGTGGTAGAGTTCATTATACAGGGCATGGTTTTTTTGATCCGGCGCAAAGACTTCACCAATGTGAGTCATAGCGTCAACTGCGGTTTTAAAATCCGGATGCAGACCTAAACCCACAGCCGCATCAACGGCAGCACCCAGGCCAGAGGTTTCATAAATATGGGGTTTGGCGGTTGGTAAACCAAATATATCGGCAGTCAATTGCAAAGCGCTGCGGCTTTGGCTGCCGCCTCCGGAAACGCGCAACTCGGTAATGGGTGTTCTGCTGCGCTTTTCAATTCTTTCCTTGCCTTCCCGCAAGGCATAAGCCAGCCCCTCTAATATTGAGCGATACAGATGCGCACGCGTATGAATGTCGCCAAAGCCGATAATGGCACCCTTGGCCTCTGGGCCCGGCATCTTAAGACCGGGAGTCCAATAGGGCTGGAGCATCAATCCCATTGATCCTGGTGGAATGGCATCCACCAGCTTATCAAAAAGGGTTTCCGGTGCGATGCCCTGGCGGGTCGCTTCTTGCTGCTCAAGCTGGCCGAATTGTTCTTTATACCATTCGACCATCCAGTAGCCGCGGTATACCTGAACTTCAATGGTGTGGTAGTTTGACACCGCGGATGGATAGGCGGGCAATAGCGGAATGGGTTCAATATATTTTTTATGGGTAACATTGATGGTGGCGGTAGTGCCGTAACTTAAACAGCCGATGGATGACTGAAGGCTGCCGGAGCCGATCACCTCACAGGCCTTGTCGGCAGCTGCTGCAATCAACGGCAGGCCCTGGGGAATCCCGGTTTCGCGGGCTGCAGCTGCAGTGATCTCTCCCAGAGGTGTTGCCGGTGGGACCAGATCGGGCAGGACGGCCGGATCGAGGCCCGCCAAAACCCGCCATTTCCAGTCCCAGCGGGGTGACCAGCGCAGGTGCTTGTAGTCAAATGGGATGAAACCCACCTGGCAGCCAATCGAATCCACAAATTTTTCGGTCAACTTGTGGGTCAGGTAACCGGATAACAGCAAATATTTATGGGTTTTTTGCCAGATCTCGGGTTGATAAGTGCAGATCCAATTGGCTTCGGCTTCCTGCTGAAGATAAGCGACCGTTTCCGTCAAGCGGGTGAGTTTAAAAAACAGTCCCCAGAAGCCGGTGATGGGCGGCAACCCATAAGTTTTGCGCTGATCCAGCCAAATCATTGCCGGTCGCAGGGGTTTGCCGTCTTTATCAACATTGACGACACTGCCGCGTTGAGTGGTTAACGCCACCCCGGCAATACGATCTTTATCGATGTCGGGACGCTGCCAGATCCGCTGACAGGCTCCGACCAGCGCCTGCCAGAAGACTTCCGGATCCTGCTCCGCCCAGGTCGGCTGCTCCGAGAAGTAGGGAACAAACGTTACGACCTCTTTGGCCAGCAGCTGTCCGGCGGCATCAAAAACCAATGCCTTGAGGCTCTGGGTGCCGTTGTCAATGGCGAGGATTAAATCTTTGGTGGGCATGGCTCAAGAACCTTCGTTCTTGGTGTCAGGTGTCAGTGTTCAGGTGTCAGGCCTGATAATGCTGACACCCGACACCTGAAACCTGCATGCACGGATGTTGCCGCTACGGCGTGGTAAGGCCCAAACACCTGAAGCTTTTAAATAAGATGAATGCGGGCGTTACAACCACTCCGTGTATTGTGATTTACTTGTGAGGCGCTACATTAGAAAGCATCCCGCGCCCGGGCGATTTCTTCAACCGCACCCATGACAATCAAGGTTGTTCCGGCTGCCAGTAAGCGGGTGGGTGGTGGGTTGAATTCAATATCGTTTTCGTTGTCTTTGGCACCCAACACCAGCAAACCGTAATGCTCTTTGAGACCACAATCACGAATTTCTTTTTGGTCAAATTTTGATTTTTGCGAAACCGTTAATTCGTGAATTCTCAGATTGCCTTTGCCGCTACGCAGCATATGATCTAAAAAGTCCACCGCTGCGGGCCTGATCATTTCTGAAGCCATGCGCAGCGCGCCGATAGCATTTGGGCATACAACCGCATTGGCGCCGGCCTTAATGAGTTTGGGGTACAGATTTTGGTTGGACATGCGGCTGATAATGCGAATGCTGGGGTTCAGCATACGGGCGGTCATGGTTACGTAAAGGGTGTCTTTGTCAGAAGGCAAGGAGATGACAATGCCAGCGGCGCGTTCAATGCCGGCTGCGATCAGATTTTCATCATCGGTGGCATCCCCCTGGATAAATAGCAGCTCACAGATGGCTTTGCAGCGCTCGATTCTTTCTTCGTCAAATTCGATCAGCACCGTCGTCTCGTTGTTTATGCAGAGTTCCTTTATGACGCCGCTGCCGGTTTCACCCCCGCCGCAGACGATATAATGATCTTTTAATTTGTCGATTTGCTTTGCCATTCTTTTTTTCCTTAAAAATCCTGATAGTTCACCTTCCAAAAATAAGGCGGTCAAAGAACTGAGGCCGTAAAGAATGATACCCATGCCAAAGGTGATCAACACCATCGTAAAAATTTGGGCTGTATCGTTTCCGGTCACCTCGATAATTTCGCCGTAGCCAACCGTGGTTAGCGACACCACCGTCATATAAAGGCAATCTAGAAAATCGGGCTCGCCTTCGAATATAATAAAATAGCCCAAAGTGCCGACCAAGTGGACTAAGGCAATTAACGCCAGCAAATAATATAATCGTTTGCGAATATTCATAAGATTAGCGATCGGATTTACCGGATATTGTCTGTTCCCAATATGCGGTGTTCATGACACGATAGCGGTCAAATTTCAAGGGGGAAAGGATTTTAGCCCAATTCTGCACTCATTTTAACGCAGGATTCAGAGTTACATCGCGGTGGCGAACTAATTTCGCATTAATTTTCATGCAGGATTCAGGTAAAATCTTTACAAAGAAGTGAGCTTGTTCTAATCTAACTTTTGCACCTTCCTGACTCTTGAAACCGGAAATTTTACAAATTAAACATTAACTGCCAAATGGCCCAACAAATACTGCCGACGAAACGTTGCCGGCAGCGAGGCAGCCATGCACAAAGAAATTCCGTTGGTTATTGCAACCGGTAATCCGGGGAAAGTTGTCGAAATTAAAGATTTGCTGAATGGCTTTCCGATTCAGATCAAAAGCCTCGCTGATTTCGGACCGATTCCGGAAGTGGAAGAAGATGGCGAGACCTTTGAGGAAAATGCCTATAAGAAAGCCAGCTTCACGGCTAAAATACTGGGCATCCCGGCCCTGGCTGATGACTCGGGTCTGATGGTGGACGCCTTGGGAGGCGAACCCGGTGTTTTGTCGGCACGGTATGCCGGCTCAGGTGCCAGCGACGAAGAGCGGGTAGCCAAGTTGCTCAAAGAAATGCAGGGTCATACCCACCGCAAAGCAGCGTTTGAATGTGTTATTTCGATTGCCGTTCCATCCGGCCCGGCCCTTACCTACGAGGCGCGCTGTGAGGGGCTGATCGCAGAAGCGCCCGCCGGTCAAAAGGGTTTCGGCTATGATCCCATTTTCTATTACCCACCGTTAAATAAGACGTTCGGGCAAATGACGATTGCTGAAAAAAGAGATGTCAGCCACCGTGGCAAAGCCCTGAGCGAACTCAGACAGGAGATGGATAAGGTCTTGATCTGGATCCGCAGGCACATGCCGCTGGAAGAAAAATTTTTGTACACACTCAACCCGGAGGACTGAAATGATTACCGATTTGATTGCGGCCAACAGAAGCTGCCGTCGCTTTGACGAAAATCATGCGCTTGATTTGAACACGCTGGAAGAGCTGGTCGATCTGGCTCGGTTGTCAGCCTCGGGCGCCAATCTGCAACCCTTAAAATATATTCTGACCTGCCGCCCGGAACTGAATGCAGAAATATTTAGATGCTTGGGCTGGGCCGCTTACCTGCAAGATTGGGCGGGGCCACAATCCGGTGAAAGGCCGGCGGCTTACATTGTGATTTTGGGCGATAGCAACATTAGCAAAGATTTTGGCGTTGACCACGGGATTGCCGCCCAGTCAATATTGCTGGGGGCCAGGGACAAGGGTCTGGCAGGCTGTATGATTGGCTCCATTAATCGCAAGGATCTGCGGGCCATTTTAAATGTTCAATCGCATCTTAAAATTTTACTGGCATTGGCCATCGGGAAACCGAAAGAAAAAATCGTCATCGAAACGGTTGGGCCGGATGGTGATATACGCTACTGGCGAGACGAGCAAGCGGTCCATCATGTGCCCAAACGTTCGCTGTCAGAAATTATTGTTGCATCCCACGCGGTCTAGCAGGGCATTCATAAGGTATGGATCGCGTCCACCAGCGCATTTTGACCATCCGGCCTTTCAATGATAGACTAAAGTTTAAACTCGAAAAATTCAAAATAAGGAGAAGGGGCATGGGACCAAACAAAGACTGTATCGACATCGTAACAGAATTGGGCGGGGTCACCGATGGTAAAGCAGCTCAAAAGGTGTTTGAAGATACGATCGATGCGGTGAACCTGGATAAGCTCAAGCGTATTCAGAATCCGGACGCGTTAAAAAAAATTGCCAATGCCATCAAGCTCTGTCAACCGGACGCTGTTTTTATCGATACCGGATCGGAGCAAGACCGTCAATTCGTCAGGGAGCTTTCGTTAAAAAAAGGTGAGGAATCACCGCTGCCCATGAACGGCCACACGATCCACTACGATCTAAAAGAAGAACAGGGCCGCATTATTGATCGGACATTTTACATCTACAATCAAGGCGAAGAGGTCAGTTCTTTGGCAAAGAAAAAAGATCGGGCAGAAGCGCTGGAAGATATTCGGGAAAAAATGACCGGCATCATGAAGGGCAAAACCATGGTGGTCGGATTTTTCTTAAGGGGACCGGTGGGCGCGCCGGCATCCAATCCGGCGCTTGAAATTTCCAGCTCGACCTATGTCATGCACAGCGCGGCCATTCTTTATCGCAACGTATATGCCGCTTTTGATCAGGAGGTCGAAAAACTGGGACATTTTTACGCCAACATCCACAGCGAAGGTTTGAACCGGCCTGAAGACCTGCCCAATGCGCGGGTTTACATGGATCGCAGCCACCTGACGACCTACAGTTTCAATTGTACTTACGCCGGCAATACCCTGCTGATGAAAAAAGGCAATCACCGCTTTTCGGTGGATCGCTCCGTTTATGTAAAAAAAGGCGAGCAGATTGCCGAGCATATGTTTATCACCGGCATCGAAGGGCCCGGCGGGCGCATCACCTGGATGGTCGGTGCAGCCCCCAGTGGTTGCGGTAAAACCACCTCTGCCATGGCAGGTGATCATTTCGTCGGTGATGACCTGGCGCAGATGTGGATCGCCGATGATGGCACTGTGCGGTCGATCAATCCCGAATGCGGTATTTTCGGTATCGTTGAAGATGTTAACTGGGAAGGCGATCCTTACCTGATGAAATGTTTGCGTCAGGAGGGCACCGAGGTCATTTGGTCCAATGTGCTCATTGATGAAAATGGGGTTCCTCAGTGGGTGGGCAACGGGGAAGATCCAGCGCCGGTCAAAGGCATTAACTTTCAGGGGCCCTGGGAACAGGGCATGACAGACGAAGACGGCAAGCCTATCCCCATGTCGCATCCCAACTCCCGTTGTACCTTGTCCAACAGCGCTCTGGAAAACTATTCGGATAAAAATGAGGCCTCCGAGGGAGTTGAGACCCGCATCTTTACCTATAGTGGGCGCGATAGTGACACCATGCCCCCGGTCTGGGTATCGAAGACTCCCGATGAGGGCGTTGTTATCGGCGCCTGCATTGTATCCGCCGCAACGGCCACTGAGGTTGGAGCCACCGGCGTTCGCCGCCAACCGTGGGCCAATGCGCCCTTCACCCCCGGATCGTTGGGTGAGTATATGGATGCGCAGTTTGCTTTTTTTAACAGCGACAAAATTGCCGACGACAAACGACCGATTCTGGCGGGACTGAATTACTTTCTAACGCATGAGGCTAGAGGGGGCAGTTCTAAAAAATTGCTGGGTGAAAAAAAAGATGTCAAGGCCTGGATGGCCTGGCTGGATCGACGTGCCCACGGTGATGTGGATGCCATTTCAACCCCCATTGGTTATTTGCCCAAGTATGACGATTTAAAGGGACTGTTCAACGAACGCATCGATAAAAAATATCCTGAAGACCTGTATAATAAGCAGTTTTCGTTATACATTGATAACATTTTAGCGCGCATTGATTTACAGGAAGAGGCCTACAGCAAAGAGCCCCATATCCCCGCGCGTTTTTTTGATATTCTCAAGAAGCAACGCGCAGAACTCATGGCGCTCAAGGAAAAATACGGGCCGATTGTAACCCCACAGCAGCTTGAAAATAATAAATCATCATAAACCTGACCTCATTTAAACCTAAATTGAGCGTTTCAAATTTTACAAATGGGAGAACATTTTTATTCTTGACGAATTCTGTCGATTTTAATTTTTAAAATTTGAAACCCTGCGGGATTGACGATTTTACGGCATCTACGGCGTCAGATGCCGTCCCGCATAGGCAACTATAGCGGAACGACATCTTCCTTGTAGCTGCGGCAACCTCGACAATCGCTCAACTCAGGTTATCATAACCACGAAGTTCACGAAGGATACGAAGTCAAAAATCTTAAGATATTGATATCTATCTTCGTGGTTCTTCGTGTGCTTTGTGGTGAATAGGAATGCCCGACTTGAACCTGCCGATCCAACAATCCACCCTTAAGGTTATCTTTAGCCGCCGCATGCTGGTCGCCTTTCTCATGGGATTTTCCGGCGGGCTTCCGCTGTTGCTGACGTGGGGGGTCTTGCAGGCCTGGATGACGGAAAAAGGCCTTGATTTAACCTATATTGGCATGATCTCCCTGGTCCAGATTCCCTATAGCTGGAAATTTTTATGGGCCCCATTTCTGGATCGGTTTGTGCCGCCATTTCTCGGGCGTCGCCGGGGTTGGCTCATCATTTCACAAATTGCGCTCATGCTCGCCATCGTGGGACTGGGCTATTCCGATCCGGTCAACAACACGGGACTGATGATTGCGGCAGCGGTTCTGGTCGCCTTTTTCAGTGCCACCCAGGATATCGTCATCGACGCCTATCGGCGTGAAGATCTGGCCGATGAAGAACTGGGCTTAGGCTCCTCGATGTACGTCTATGGCTACAGACTGGGCATGCTGCTGGCCTCCGGCGGCGGGCTGATCCTGGCGGACCACATGCCTTTTTCCACAGTCTATTTTCTGATGTCGCTGTGCATGCTGCCCGGCATTTTAACGACGCTGCTGACGCCGGAGCCGAAAGTTGCGGCCGGCACACCCCAGACCATGAAAGAAGCGGTGGTTGAACCGTTTGTTGATTATTTCAGCCGGAATCGCGCCATCTGGATTTTGATATTCATTTTGTTGTATAAAATCGGCGATACGATGGCCAGCGGCATCACCATGCCGTTTTATCTGGAGACCGGTTTTTCCAAAACGGAGATCGGCACGGTTGTTAAATTCTTCGGCACGGCGGCAACATTGATCGGTGCCTTTCTGGGAGGCGTGTTGCTGCTTAAACTGGGCATCAACCGCGGTCTCTGGATTTTCGGAATCCTGCAGGCATTGTCAACCGCCGGTTTTGCCATTTTGTCCCGGATCGGTTATAACATTGCCATGCTATCGGGGGTCATTGCCTTTGAGAACCTGAGCAGCGGAATGGGCACCGCCGCTTTTGTGGCCTTTATGGCCAGCATTACCAATAAAAAGTTTACTGCTACCCAATACGCCCTGCTGACCGGTATTATGGGTCTTTCCAGACAACTGGCATCCTCGGTGACCGGTTTTATGGCGAAATATATGGGCTGGCAAAGTTTTTTTATTTTTTGCACCCTGGTTGCGATTCCTGGAATGTTGCTGCTTTTTAAAATCGCCCCCTGGAATTCGCGCCTGGAGGGGGAAGGCGTTTAGTATTAAAATACTGGAGTGTTGCAGTATTGGAGTACTGGAGTAATGGAAAAAAGCCCGATCGAATGAGTCGATTGCTTACATCGCTCCATTACTCCATTACTTCGGAAGCAATATCCTATAAAAGAACTTTTTGAGTCCGAAACGAATTAGCCCACATATTGCTGTAGAAAGGACCCATGCCCAAACAGCCACCAGAAGACAAAACCCTTGAACGGGTGCTGCAGCTGCAGGAAAAAAGAAGACAAATTATGGAGCTGCCGCCCGAAAAGGCCCTTGATCGTATTTTAAAGGACCGCCAGCCGGCGGCCCTGGTGCATTCGTTTCCGGAACAGGATTTTTATGTATTGGTCAATGAAATCGGGCCACAGGATGCGTTGCCGTTGCTTTCTCTGGCCACCAACAAACAGTGGGAGCACATTGTCGACCTGGAGACCTGGCAAAAGGATCGCATTGACATCAATTCAGTCACGCGCTGGATGAATTTATTGATGGAAGCCGATTCACAGCGATTTATCAGCTGGCTTTTAAAAGATCACCTTGAGTTTATGGAGTTTTATCTGTTCAATAATCTGGAAGTTAGAATTCGCGAACACGATCAGGACCCCACCGAATTCGGCAATGAATTTTTTACGCTGGATGATGTCTATTATCTAAAATTTATCGATATCCCGACCGAAAGTGAATCCGAAAAATTGATCGATGAGCAGCGGCGCAAATTTATAACTCAGATCGCCCAGCGCCTGGCCTCTACCGATCATCATATTTACCAAAGTATTTTACTGGAAGCCGCCCACGTGATTCCGTCTGAAACCGAAGAAGATTGCTATCGCTGGCGAAGCACACGGCTAGCGCAAAAAGGCTTCTTGCCTTTCGATGAGGCCGTCGGTGTCTATCAACCCATAAAGCCCGGGGAGCTTGAGGGCAAGCGCAAAAAGTTTATACCACCAGCCTCCCAACAAGTTTCAACGCTGCCGGTACCGGTCTCGCCGCTGAGGGAATTAAAGCAGGATAATTATTTCACCCGCGCTTTGCAAAAAATTGAAGCGGCCAATATCGTGCAACTGCTTCAAACCGAGTTTGCCCATTTGTGCAATCAGGTTGTTGTTGCCGATAGCCGGATTATCGGCGAGCGTGATGCGTTGCAAGAAGTTGTAAAAAAAACGAGTGGTTATATAAGCATTGGCCTGGAGCAAATACTCAAAGACCAAAAAGACGATGCTGCTAAAGGGGCGGCATTGATCTGTGAATATATGCTTCAAGATATTTTCCGGATCGGCTTTGGCGCTGCCTTGAAGCTGAAATGGCGGGCGGAAAAATGGCTTGCAAAGTGCTGGTTTGCCCAGGCGGATCTGCGATTGACCTTTTGGGGGGAACAGTGGATGGGGGTTGTCGGCGGCCTCCTGGTTAAAAAGCCGCTGTACTATGATAATTACCAATCTGGTGTTTTGTATCGTGAGTTTGCCACTGTAGAGGATATTCTTGAATCTGCGGCGATTTTTGACCAAGTGGTCGCTGTTGATGATCTATTGTCGATGATGAATATCAGAATGGATTCGCCGGCCCAATATGGTTTTCTGACTTATAAAAACCTTCTGCTGACGCTCTGGGCACGACATTATCGCAAGCTGAAGGGTGAAAAATTAAAACCGATGAACGTTAAGGAGTTTCTACCCTTTTTTGAACAATTGCTGCCGCAACCCATTGAAACCGGCTCCCAAGCCACCCGTAAAATCCCTGAAGAAATGAAAACCGCATTTTTAAAATGGCTGGTGGCCAAGACCGGTTTGAAAGATTATGACATTACCGATCGCCTGGGTCAAACCTTTGAGAATTTATTTAACGAGATTGAAAGCGAATATGGTCGGGTCGCCGCTGCAGATATTGATCCCCGCTTTGTTCATCTTTTCCTCTTATCATCCCCCAAATAACACAAGTTCAACTTTTCTTTGCTCGGTTTATTGTGGTTGTCAAAAAAGCGTTCCGATTGCGGAACGCTTTTGTGCTACAACCACCATGTTGGGGTGAAGCTGAAAGCGAAGACCAATTATGCCGCCACCCTTTTTTCGGGGCATTAATATGACAAGCGGTATAAAATCCCGCACAGTTCATTACTTTTTAACAATTATACAATAAGTAATATAAAAGTGATTGACAAATGGCTTAAGGTAATTACCATATAGGGCTCTAAGTAACGAATTAGAGGTATCAATACATCGTGCTTTGAACTTTTTTTTGGAACGACATTATCAAAATGAGAATACGAGAAAAATTATGTATAATTACAGTAAAATATACGTCAGCGCCCAATCTTTTCTGCTGGTCATTTCTTTAGCGGTCATCTTAGGGTTGATGGGTTGGCTTCTCGGGGAAGCGCCGCTTGCATTGTTGGCTGTCGGTACTGTTGTTTTACTCTATCTCATCAATCCGATGGTACCCCCACAGGTCATTCTAAAATTACAAAAAGTTCGCCGACTGAATTACCATGAGGCACCCTATCTTTACGGGATATTGCAGACCTTATCTCAGCGTGCCCAATTGCCCCATCTGCCAAGGCTCTACTACAATCCTTCAACTGAGATGAATGCGTTCACCATCGGCAACCGTAAAAATGCGGCGATTGCCGTTACAGACGGCCTTTTGCGGAATCTCGACCGTAATGAATTCTCGGCTGTAATGGCCCATGAAATTAGTCATCTAAAGCACAACGACCTGCGAATTATGGGGTTTGCAGCGTTATCCAGTCAGCTGGTCCAAATGCTGGCCTTCATCGGCCAACTTCTTTTGCTGATCAATTTACCCCTGTTGCTGCTGGGCCAATACACCATCAGCTGGGCGGCAATACTGATGCTCATCGTTGCGCCGTCGCTGAGTGCGCTACTGCATCTGGCGCTATCACGAACGCGTGAGTATCGAGCCGACATCGGTGCTGCAGATTTAATGGGCGACGGTCGCACACTTGCTTCTGCCCTGGCAAAAATTGAAAATTTTCAAAAAAGATACGTAAGGGCAATGTTGTGGCCGGGTTACAGACCAATTCCTGCAGGGCACCTGTTGCGAACGCACCCGCCAACAAAAGAAAGAATCAAGCGCTTAATGGGTTACCCTGCTCAGCGACCCCACGACAACGGTCAGCGCATTGTTACGCGCGAGCGCATTTCACCCCAGATCCTCAGCCAGATGCCGAGGCGGTGGTCATGGACCAACTGATTTTTAGGCAACCGCTGGGCAATTATTGAAGGTTCTTGATCGCTGCGCTGATGATGTGAACGGCGCTATCAATATCGTCTTCCGTGGTCATGCGCCCGGTGGTCAACCTTAGGGTGCCCTTGGCCCATTCCAATGGAACTTTCATGGCTTCGAGCACCGCGGATATCTCCACTGTATCTGAATGGCAGGCGGCTCCGGCCGAGGCGGCGATCTCAGTCCCAATGGCATCCAGAATGCGGTTGGCTTCCAGCCCTTCAAATGAGATGCTGAGGGTGTTGGGCAGCCGCTGCTGGGGGTGACCGTTCACGCGAACATGGCCACAGTATTTTTTAAGCCCCGCAGACAGCCGCGCGCGCATGGTTTGCATATGCATCCTATTTTTTTCCAGATCACGTGCGGCAATTTCGCAGGCCGTTCCCAGACCGACGATCTCCAGCACGTTTTCGGTGCCGGGCCGCACACCCATTTCCTGGCCGGCGCCATGCATTAATTTAGCGGGTACCACTCCCTTTCGGATGTACAGGGCGCCGACGCCCTTGGGAGCGTATAACTTGTGACCGGCAATCGACAGCAGGTCCACGCCCAGATGGCTGACATCCACGGGTATCTTGCCCGCCGATTGGGCCGCATCGGTGTGCACCACAATATCGTGCTTTTTGGCCAGCGCTGTGATTTCTTCAATGGGCTCAATCGTTCCAACCTCGTTGTTGGCATGCATGATGGAAATTAAAATGGTTTCCGTCTGAATGGCCGCTTCAACATCCGCTGTATTGACCCGACCGAATTCATCAACCGGCAAATAGGTAACCACAAATCCGGCGATTTCCAGAAAGCGACATACTTCGATGACCGCGGGGTGCTCAATTTGGGAAGTAATGATGTGCTGACCCCTGTGGCGCATCGCTTCCGCGCAGCCGATGATGGCAAAGTTATTGGATTCGGTGCCTCCACTGGTAAAAATAATTTCCTCAGAATTACAATTCAGCAGGGAGGCAACCTGCGCGCGGGCCCGGTCGACCGCCTGCTTGGGTTTGCTGCCGTAGTAGTGGGAACTGGACGGATTACCGAATTCTTCCTCGAAAAACGGCCGCATGGCTTCAATCACTTCCGGGTCATGGGGGGTGGTAGCGTTATAATCCAGGTAGATGGGTTTGGGCATGGTGTTGCTCTCCTTTGGAGTGTTGGAGTGATGGAGCAGCCGTCTTCGCTGAAGTAGCTTCAGCTACGCCAGCCAAGCTGGAGTATTGGGTTTGAATATAACAAATTGGAAAATAGATTGCCAGCATGCTATCGCAAGCAGGACGAGTAGGACAATAATCGGAAAATTTACTTTTGGATTGCGATTACCAATCCCAAGCAGATCCTGGCCGATGTCGATTCTATCATCATAGCCGAAACCCATCATTCAGCTATTTTTCACATTGCGTTAGGAAATCCTAAATTCCGTATATTCAACTTGCATCTAATGCATCAGCTAATTTTTGGATACCACTCAGGTCAAAGTCTTCCGCCATTTGAACAATCTGTTTGCTGAGCAGTGTGCAGGTGTCTGATTGATCCTTAATTTCCTCCGCAATGGCATTTAATGTCATGACATCTCCCATTTCAGCCGCATTGCGAATACGTTTGGCAATATCCTGAGATAATTCTGTGGGAATATCTGCAAGTTCTCCAGCAGATGGTTTTTCGATATTTTCTTCAGTAGGTACGCCAAGAGTCTGAGCTGATTTGAGGGCTTGATTGAGGGCATTTTCAAGCTCTGAGAATTTTAAATTTAGCTCTTCAGCTTGAGGGGCGTTCTGTTGTTCAACTCCTTTAACGAGTTTCTCGATGTTCACCGCGGCTGCCTGAAGCTCCGTAGCCGCAAGATTGCCGGCCAATCCTTTGAGATTGTGTACCAGGCTGTGAGCGTGCTCAAAATCCTTTGCATCCAGCGTCTGGCGGATTTCAGCGGCTACTGTGTTGTAGTCCTTAGCAAAGTTTAAAAGCAATTTTCGATAAAGCCTTTTATTTCCCTGCAACCTTTTTAATCCATCTGTTAGGTCAAATCCCATCAAAGATGTCGGCAACTCTTTTTCTTCCAGGACGGTCTTATCCAATTTAGGACGCCCGACAGGAACTTCCGGTTGTTGAACTTGGACTCGTTCCTCACTCGGTTTTACCCATTTCTGCAAAGTTGAAAAAAGCTGGTCTGGATCAATCGGTTTGGTGACATGGCCGTTCATGCCGGCCTTCAAACTTTTATCCTCATCACCGGCCATGGCATGTGCCGTCATGGCAATTATTGGAACATTTCGGATTTCGGATTTCAGATTTCGGATTTCCCGCGTAGCGGTGTATCCGTCCATCACTGGCATCTGTACGTCCATGAGCACCACATCATAATTGTTTTCTTTTACAGCATTGACACCCTCTTGGCCATCAGCGGCCAGGGCAACATTCAGACCGGCACCCTCAAGAATTTCCTTGGCCACCTGCTGATTGATTTCATTATCTTCCACTAATAGTACATTTGCCCCTTGGATATGTTCTAATGCTTTTGCTTCTTGTT
>JASFEV010000087.1:0-15516 GCA_050124655.1 Desulfobacterales bacterium | reverse complement strand
TCCCCCTCCCCTAACCCCTCCCACCGAGGGAGGGGAATTCAAAGGATGCCATTCATCCCCTTGGCAAGCCAAGGGGCATTCTGGCATGTTTCGGTAAATAATTTTAAAAGAAGCTTTTAGAAACGGTGGAAGATGAAGGTTAGTCTAAGCTGGCTCAATGATTATGTGAACATCGAAATGGCGCCGTCGGATCTGGCGGAAGCCTTAACGATGGTCGGACTCGAAATTGAGTCGGTAACGGAATACTACCGCTACTTGGATACGGTCTTTATCGGTCGGATCGTAGAAATTTCACCGCATCCCAATGCAGATAAATTGCATCTGTGTAAAGTGGATACCGGCCGTAAACACATTTCCGTTGTCTGCGGCGCGCCCAATGCCAGCGTCGGGATGCTTTCACCGCTCGCCTTGCCGGGCACCGAATTTCCGGAAGGTTTCGTTCTGGAAAAAAGTGTCATCCGCGGGCAGACATCTGAAGGAATGCTCTGCAGCGAAGGTGAATTAGGCCTGGGAGACGATCGCAGCGGCATTATGGACTTGGACCCCTCCTTGTCGGTCGGAGATCAACTGGCAAGGGCATTGGGGCTATCGGATACGGTTTTTGAGATCGAAATCACCCCCAACCGGCCCGATTGCCTGAGTGTCATCGGCGTTGCGCGCGAAATCGCAGCTATCCAGAAGTCTCCTCTAACATACCCTGATTTCACTCTCAATGACACAGACGATCGCATTTCCCAGCAGACATCGGTTCAAATTGAAGCACCGGACCACTGTCCGCGCTATGCTGCCCGCTTACTTGAAAATATTCAGGTAAAACCGTCTCCTTTCTGGCTGCAGCAGCGGCTTTTGTCTGTTGGGTTACGGCCGATTAATAATATCGTTGATGTGACCAACTTTGTCTTGATGGAAACCGGCCAGCCGCTGCATGCCTTTGATTTTGACCGGCTGGCGCAAAACAGAATTGTTGTGCGAACTGCCAACAAGGGTGAAACCTTTATCACCTTAGATCAAAAAGAACGTCTCTTGGATGATCAAACGCTGATGATCTGCGATGGTGAAAAAGCAGTCGCCATTGGCGGGGTGATGGGAGGCCTGAATTCCGAAATTGAAGACGATACCACCCGGGTATTGCTGGAAAGTGCCTATTTTAATTCGGTCAGTGTACGTCGGACGTCAAAACAGCTGGGCCTGAGTACCGATGCCGCCTATCGCTTCGAGCGTGGCGTTGACCCCGGAGGAACCATTACGGCTGCCAACAGGGCCGCCAAACTCATGGCAAAAGTTAGTGGCGCAAAAATTATCAGTGGCCTGATTGACGAATACCCCAATCGTCAGTCCGTTAAAAGTTTGAAGCTTAGCACCCAAAAGACCAACCGCTTGTTGGGAACAAACCTGCAGCGCGCACAAATTGAGCGTCTTCTCAAATCCATTGAATTTACGGTTGCACAAAAAAACGCTGGAGAAGATAAAGATACCCTTGTGGTCACCCCGCCCAGCTTCCGGGTGGACATTTCGAGACCGGAGGATCTGATGGAAGAGGTCGCCCGATTGTTCGGATATAACAACATACCGACAACATTTCCGCAAATGCCAGCCACCGGCCGAGCATCGACCAAAGAAATCTACTTGCGCAACCGGGCACGCATGCTGATGCATGGATTGGGTTTTCGGGAAGCCATCAACTACAGTTTCACGCATCTTCAGTCCGGTGACCACTTGCGACTGGAAGCAGCTGATCCACGCAGACAGCTTGTCAATATTTTAAATCCACTGACCGAAGACCAGACCGCCATGCGCACTTCTCTGGTTCCGGGACTTTTGCAGACAGCCCAATATAATTTTGCCCGGCAGATCAAAAATTTAAAGATTTTTGAAATCGGCAAAATTTTTATCGGTAAAGATCCGCAACAACTGCCCAACGAAACGGAGATGTTGGCGGGGCTCTGGACCGGGTCCCGTCATGATGCGTCCTGGCATGGCCAAGAGACGCCCTGCGATTTTTATGACATTAAAGGTGTAGTCGAACGTTTTTTACAGGCACTGCAAATCGCCGACGTTCAATTTAGCCATCTGCCACAAAATGAATGCGCCTATACACGCCCCGGATATAGTGCCCAGATTTTATGTAGCCAAAATAGATTGGGTTTGGTAGGGCAAATTCATCCGCAGGTGCTTGCCAATTTCGATTTAGAGCAAGAAGCATTTTTATTTGAACTTAACTTCGATAATCTGGTACCATTGCTTAAGGACTCAACAGTTTTCAGACCGATTCCCAAGTTTCCGGCTATTTTCAGGGATATCACCATTATTGTGAACAAGACGCTTGAAACCCAGGAGATTATCAGCACCGCTCTAGAACAATTACCTGAACTCGTGGAGGATGTCAGCTTGCTGAGTGTGTTCGAGGGCCAACCCATCGCCGCGGGGCATAAAAGCGTCTCGTTGCGAGTCACCTATCGCTCAGCACAAAAAACACTTGAAGATGAGGATGTAACATTGATTCATCAGTCAATAGCAGACAGATTGGTTAAGACATTCAATGCCAGTTTACCGGCCTGACCATTACAACCCGACCGCGGACAAAAGAATGCCAGATCAAAAAGCAACACTAAATGACATACCGGACAAGCTGTATTTTAGGATTGGCGAAGTCAGCAAAATAGCAAAAATCCCCGCTTATGTCTTACGGTTTTGGGAAAGCGAATTCTCTCGGATTCGACCCAAACGCACCGATGCGGGACAGCGTTTGTATACCCGCGCTGATATTGAGCTGATTTTAAAAATCAAAACACTTCTCTATGAAAAAAAGTTTACCATCCAGGGTGCCCGACAGCATCTATCTGTCAGATCCCGCAAAGATGCGGCTTCCGAAAAGCAGTTGCTGGCAGAATTGCATGCAGATCTCAAATCCATAAGGGATATGCTTAAATAAAAGCCCATTTCCGATGGGCTTTTATTTATTTAAATATATTGACAACCACCCGATTTTGTCATAATCATTTAAATGAAGAGCGGGCATAGCTCAGCTGGTAGAGTACAAGCTTCCCAAGCTTGGTGTCGCGAGTTCGAATCTCGTTGCCCGCTCCATTTGGTTCGTTTCCTTTCAGTTGGCGAGGGTAAGACTTTTTAGGGACTGTGAGATGGAATTAACTATTACCTGATGGTCGGTGCTATGAACTGATAATTTTTACCGCACAAAGTCAAAGGTCTACCTGGAGTTAAGGAAACGGGCGTTAGCCCGTTTTTTGTTTTTTTAGGCAGCTCAAAAAATAGATCCGGTGAAAACGAAACGACATAAATATAAAATAAAACAAGCGGATAGCCGGAATCGACAATCCGGATCCGAAAACGAGCAAGGCGTCATCAGACAAATAGCGAAACTGGCTGAGCCATTGTGTGACAGCGAGGGTTTAGAGCTCGTGCATATTGAATATCAGCGCGAGTCCGGTGGCAGAATTTTGCGCCTTTATATTGACCGACCCGGCGGCGTCAGCATCGATGATTGTGTAAACGTCAGTCGCCAGCTAAATGACCTGCTCGATGTGAATTTTGAGGACATTGGGCCTTATACGTTGGAAGTAACATCACCGGGACCGGAGCGGCCGTTATCCAAATTACAGGACTATGACCGCTTCAAAGGTCGCAAGGCGAAAATAAAAACGCGCCAACCGATTCATGAACAAAAAAACTTTACCGGTATTATTATCGGGACATCTGCTGAGCAGATAAAAATATCATCAAATGCTAAAACAGTCGTCATCCCGTTTGGAATCATCGCCAAAGCGCGGCTTGTCGACGCTGATGGAGAAATCTGATGCAAATTTCAGATATCAAACGTGTTGTTGAACAGGTCAGCCGTGATAAAGGCATTGACCGGAAAGTTTTGATCAAGGCCCTTGAAGAGGCTCTAAAATCTGCTGCCCGCAAAAAATACGGCAGTAAAATGGATATCGAAGTCCAATACAACGAAGACTCCGGCGAGATTGAAGTTTTTCAATTTAAAGATGTTGCCGAAGAGGTAACTGAGCCGGCGCTTGAAATCAGTCTGGAAGAAGGCCGCAAGCTGGACCCGGGATGTGAAATCGGCGATAGCCTGGGCACCAAAATGGATACCACCACATTTGGCCGAATAGCAGCTCAATCAGCCAAACAGGTCATCATCCAGAAAATGAAAGATGCCGAAAAGGATGCCGTATATTCCAGTTTCGTCGATCGCAAAGGAGAAACCATCAACGGCATCGTGCAACGTATTGACCGCGGAGACATCATTGTAAACTTGGGCCAAACCGAAGGGATTGTACATGTTCGCGAACAGGTCCCCAAAGAAACCTATCGCCGCGGTGATCGAATCCGGGCTTACATTCTAGATGTTCTGCATGAATCTCGCGGCCCGCAGATCATCCTGTCACGGACGCATCCGAACTTTCTGATCCATCTGTTTCGCACCGAAGTGCCTGAAATTAGGGAATCTATTGTAACCATTATGGGGGCTGCCCGTGAACCAGGTATCCGAGCCAAAATCGCAGTGGCATCCAATAATTCTGATATCGACCCTGTCGGCGCCTGTGTGGGCATGAAAGGCAGCCGTGTCCAAAACGTTGTGCAGGAGTTAAGAGGCGAAAAAATCGATATCATTCCGTGGCATGTCGATCCAGCCAAATTCGTATGCAATGCCCTGGCGCCGGCTGAAATATCCCGGGTAATCATTGATGAAGTCAATCAAACCATGGAGGTCATCGTTCCGGATGAATTTTTATCGATTGCCATCGGCAAAAAGGGGCAAAATGTCAGACTGGCCTCAAAATTGACGGGTTGGAATCTGGATGTCAAAAGTGAAACCAAATACACAATCGCCATGCAAAGCGGATATGATTCATTGGTTGCTTTGCCGGGCGTTGGCATCAGTCTGGCCGATGCCCTCTATGAATTGGGGTTTTATTCAGCCGAAGAGGTCAGCAATGCGACGCCTGAAGATTTAATTCAAATCAGGGGAATCGGTGAAGAAACCGCCAAAAAATTGATTGCCGCTGCTCAGAAGGCTGTTGTGGAAGCCGAGCAAGCTGAAGAAATAGAGGAAGAAGCAGTCAGTCAAAGCGATAGCAGTGCCAGCGATGATACAGCAGGCACCGACGCCGATGCCGCTTCACAGACCGCTGGTGAAGAAGCCGAGCAAGCCGAAGAAGTTCAAGATGAAGCGGCCCAAGAAGCCAGTGAAACCAATGATAGTGAAGGCGATGCACCGTCAGGTAAAAACGCGCAAGGTCATCAGATCGATTCAGAAGATGTGGATCAGGCGTCCGGCGAGGCGTCTGAAATTGTCGAATCCGATACCACCATCGCTGATGAGCACTCTGGTGATGATCAAGCACGCAGCACTGAAACTGATACAGAAGATCGTTAGCCTATGAAGGCAGAAAATCAAAGCGTATCCAAGAATGATATCGAGAACCAACAACTTATAACGACGGTTGTGTGTATGCCAAACGGCGATCACAGACCGGTTCAGAATTAAAATTTTGGGGGAAAGAATGGCCAAGCTCAGAGTGTACGAACTTGCCAGAGATTTGAATATGACCAACAAGGTGCTTATTGCCAAGCTTAATGACTTGGATATTGAAGTCAAAAGTCATATGAGCGCCTTGGAAGACGAGGTCATTTCCAAAATCAAATCTTCTCTTTTTGGCGCCAAAGAGGAGACCGTTGAAGAAACCCGGATAAAACCAACCGTTATTCGCCGGCGACGTAGAACGGTTAAAGTTGAAGCCGTCGAGACCCCCGAGGAAGAGACGCAAGAAGCCGAAGCGGCTGCGACTGAGGCAGACGCGGTGGCTGACGAGGCTGAACAAAAAGCCGCACCGGAAGAAGTTGCCGATGAAGTGACAGAGCCGCCAGCAGATGCAGAGCCGGAAAAGGCTGAAGAACCGGTCGCTGAGGAAGAACCGACTGCCCCAGAAGCGCCTAAACCCCCAAAAGCCCGCAAGAAAGAACCCTCCGCTAAAATTATCAAACTGCCGGTTAAGCCGCCGCGTAAACCGCTAAAAGAGAAAAAGGTGGCACCGCAGAAAGCGAAGGTTGAACCGCTGCCTTCCCGCAAGGCACTTGAGGAGCAACCAGCGAGGGAAGACGATGTGTCGCCCTCGGCTAAAAAGAAAAGAAAACACAAGAAAAAGTATGAGGAATCAGAAGTCGATAAGAAGTTCCTGAAAAAGAAAATCTCTTTCCGCAGAAAAGCAGTCGTCGAAGGTGAGGATCTTTACGGGGCCGGATATCGACCACGCAAGCAACGCAAGCTCGGCAAAGGCAAGAAACCCACCGGTGGACAAAAGACTCAGATAACGGTTGCTAAAGCGATCAAGCGCCGAATTAAGATCGATGAAGCCATCGTTCTGTCAGAGCTGGCCAAACGGATGGGAATTAAGGCCGGCGAGATTATCAAATTTATGATGGGGATGGGATCGATGGCCACGGTCAATCAAACCATAGATTTTGATACCGCCACCTTGATTGCCAACGAATTTGATTATGAAGTGGAACGTGCCAGCTTCGAGGAAGAAGCCCTGATAAAGCAGGAAACCGATGATCCTGCAAAACTGGCACCGCGTCCGCCGGTTGTCACCATAATGGGCCATGTGGATCATGGCAAAACGTCTCTACTGGATGTTATCCGCAAATCGCGGATTTCCGAAACGGAGGCCGGCGGCATTACACAGCATATCGGCGCCTATCTTGTAGACACCGATAAGGGACAAATTGCCTTCTTAGACACCCCTGGACATGAAGCCTTTACCGCAATGAGAGCGCGTGGTGCCCAAGTGACCGATATCGTGGTTTTAGTGGTTGCAGCAGACGATGGCGTCATGCCGCAGACCAACGAAGCGATCAATCACGCCAAGGCGGCTGAAGTCCCCATCATTGTGGCGATCAATAAAATCGACAAACAAAATGCCGATCCCGATAAAGTGCAACGGGAACTTGCCGAAATCGGCCTGACGCCCGAAGATTGGGGGGGCGATACCATTTATGTCAAAGTATCAGCCAAAGAGGTTGAGGGAATTGATGATTTACTTGAGATGATTTTACTGCAAGCTGAAGTGCTGGAGTTGAAAGCCAATCCCGATAAAATGGCCACCGGTCATGTTGTGGAAGCTAAAATTGATTCGGGCCGGGGACCCATTGCAACGATTTTGGTCAAGGAAGGCACGCTGCGGGCCGGAGATCCCGTAGTGTGCGGGATGCATTATGGCAGAACCCGGGCGATGCTGGATGACAGAGGCCATCAGATTGAATCAGCCGGGCCGTCCATTCCAATAGAGATCGTTGGCCTGTCTGGCGTGCCCATGGCCGGCGACGAATTCTTCGCGCTAAAAGATGAAAAAAATGCCAAGCAGGTTAGCGAACATCGGCAACAGAAACAAAGATCAAAGGAGCTCGCGCAATCCAGCCGATTGAGTCTCGATAAGCTATACGAGCGCATGCAAGAAGGTGAAGTCAAGGATTTAAACCTCATCATCAAGGCCGATGTGCATGGCTCAATTGAAGCCTTAAACGATGCACTGACCAAGCTTTCCAATGATGAGGTCAATGTAAACGTTGTCCATTCAGCCAGCGGTACCATAGCCGAATCGGATATTTCCCTGGCAACCGTTTCAAATGCCATTATTATCGGTTTCAACGTTCGCCCCACGCCGAAAGTCCAGGCAATGGCAAATGAGGAAAAAGTGGACATGCGCTTTTATAATGTCATTTATGACGTCATCAAAGATGTCAAAAGCGCGATGGCTGGCATGATGGCATCCACATTTGAAGAGCAGATTTTGGGTACGGCAGAGGTTCGTGAAGTCTTCCAGATTCCCAAAGTTGGCAACATTGCCGGCTGTTATGTGACCGATGGCAAAATCGAACGCGGTCAGAACTTGCGGCTCCTCAGAGACGGCATCGTCGTTTTTGAAGGCAAGAATTCGTCGCTGCGACGCTTTAAAGATGATGTCAAAGAAGTCCAGGCCGGATATGAATGCGGTATCGGCATAGAAAATTTTAATGACATCAAAATCGGAGATACGATTGATTGTTATTTCTTGAAGGAGATAAGACCTGAACTCGAATAGTTATTCGTTATCTGTTATTTGTTATTCGAATGCATCGTAGGAGCTCCTTACCAATCCTGATCATCAAATAACCAATAACTAATAACCAATAATTAATAACTAATAACTACTAACTAATAACTAATAACCAATAACCGCCATGGTAGTTGGAATTGGTACTATCACCTTTAGATTGCATGATTGCCGCTCTTTAAAAGGAAAACGAAAAGTGGTTCGGTCCATTGTCAATCGGCTGCGCAACCATTTTAACGCATCGGTGGCAGAGGTCGGATCAAACGATGTATACCAACGCGCCGAAATCGGTTTTTCGATGGTCGGCAACGATAACACCGTCATTAACTCAAAATTAGACAAGATCATTAATCTGGCCGAAGACCTCGGCCTAGCAGAAATTATTGACACTGATATAGAGATTATTCATTTATGATTCCCTTTGCACGATCAGACCGGGTCAGCGGATTAATCCAAAAGGTGCTTTCAGAGATACTGCAAAAAGAAATCAAAGACCCACGATTGAAAATGACCACCATTACCGATGTAGAGGTTTCACGTGACTTGAAGCGGGCACGCATTTTTTTTACGACGCCTAACGGCGACCGCAAAAAAGAGGCCGCCATTAAAGGGTTCAATAGCGCCCAAGGATTTATTAAGCGAACCCTTGCGGATAAGCTGGATCTTAAATATATGCCGGATATAAAATTCTTCTATGATGAATCCATAGAGTATGGTTCACATATTGACAGTTTAATCAAGTTAACCAAAGAAAAAAATGGAACAGATTCTTAAACACATTAAAGCGAGTCGGCGTATTTTGTTAGCATCACATGCCGAACCCGATGGAGACTGCCTCGGCTCCTTGGTTGCTCTGGGACTGGCATTGAACAAACTGGACAAAACAATAACGATGTTTAATCCAAGCCCCATTCCGGCAGTTTACCGATTTCTGCCTGGCGTTGAACGCATCGTCACACAGATCAAAGAGGCCACTGCATACGATATGGCCATTATACTTGATTGCGGCGACATTGTCAGAGTGGGCGAGAACAGCTCCATTGTTGACCGGATAGCGCTCGTTGTGAATATCGATCATCATGTCTCCAACACCCGCTTTGGTCACCTCCAGTTGATCGACACCGACGCCTGCGCCACAGCTGAAATTGTTTATCGATTGATCAACGCATTGGAGATCCCTTTTGACAAGGCGATTGCGACCTCTATTTACTTAGGCATTTTAACCGATACCGGATCTTTTCGGTTTTCAAATACAAATCCTGCCGCCTTTGCTATCAGCAAAGCCATGACCGACATCGGTGTCGAGCCCCACGCGGTAGCGCAGCGTGTGTTTGGAACCTATTCTTTAGGTCGCATCAAACTGCTAAATATGGCATTGAACTCGATTGAAATTTCAGATAATGGCAAATTGTCATTGATGACAATCAGCCGAAGTATGCTAAATGCAACCGGAACGAGTACCGAAGATATCGACGGCTTGATCAATTATGCGCGCCGGATCGAGGATGTTAGGGTCGCTGCTCTTATCCATGAGATAAAGAACGGAGCTGGCAAATTCACCAATATGAATCGGTATCATGTCAGTCTGCGCTCCGACAACACAGTGGATGTTGCCAAAATCGCAGGCAAATTCGGTGGTGGGGGACACACTAGTGCTGCTGGATTTAAAATTGAATCAACATTAGTGGCGTTGAAAGAAAAAATCATTGCGTTCGCTGAAAACCTTTAAAACAGTCGGTTAAGCCATAGATCATCGTGGCCGAAAACCGCGCAAGAAAAGAACCGACCATGCAGGTGCATCAACAAAGCGGGGTAATCGTTGTCGATAAACCTCCGGATATTTCTTCTGCAAAGGTCGTAGCAAAAGTAAAACGCATTTTAAACGCAAAAAAGGTCGGCCATACCGGCACGCTAGATCCCTTTGCAGAGGGTGTTTTGGTTTGCTGCATTAATGATGCCACACGGCTGGTGCAGTTTTTACAGTCCGGCAACAAAACGTATGACGCAATCATGAAACTGGGGATCGAAACCGATACCCAGGATTCGACCGGGGCCGTTATTGCCAGTAAAACAGTGACTCATTGTACGGATCAAAGAATACGATCGGTCGTTAAAAATTTTAAAGGAGCGATTGACCAGCAGCCGCCGGTATTTTCGGCATTGAAACATAAAGGAACACCGCTATATCGGTTGGCAAGACAAGGCCGTCCAGTGCAAAAGCCGGCCCGGCAGATTTATATTTTCGATATAAAAATTCTTGAAATAAAATTGCCGCTGGTCCATTTTGAAATATCATGCTCTGCCGGCACCTATATCCGCACCCTGTGTGCTGATATTGGAAAACAGCTGGAGTGTGGTGCTCATCTACTGGCGCTCAAACGTACCGCAAACAGTGGCTTTCATATCAATCAGGCAGTGTCACTGTCGCAATTGGAAAAGCAGGCATTGATCGGTGAGCTAAATGGCTGTTTCATCAGCATGACAGATGCGCTGATGGATATGCCGGCATACAAGGCCAATCAACATTTGATAAAAAAAATCAAACATGGTCAGCCCATTTGCAAAACGGATATGGATTTGGGCTGGCTGTCTGAAAATGTGACAAAACAAGACACGCACCTGAAAATTGTGGATACCGACAATACCTTGCTGGCAGTGCTAAGGTATAAAACCGAACAGGACAAATTTAATTACGCCTGTGTTTTTCAAAAGCAAACATTACAGGAACACCATCAACGCTAAATATCCGAACAGGAGGCTGTAACAGTGGTTTTCGACACAGAAGAAAAAAAGAAACTGATTGACAAATTTAAGCTTCACGAAACAGACACCGGATCGCCGGAAGTTCAGGTCGGCTTGTTGACCTATCGTATTTCCTCCCTCACCGAGCACCTGAAAGTTCACAAAAGGGATCATCATTCCCGCAGGGGTTTGCTGATGCTCGTCGGCAGGCGTCGTAGATTGTTGAACTATGTGAAACACAAAGATGTCAATCGCTACCGAGCCATAATCGACACGTTAGGGTTGAAACGGTAATCTGCCCAATTGACATACCCCTTCCGCCCAAAATTCAACGGTTTCGGGGCTGCATTTTTTGGCTGTCGTGAAACAGCACGGCAATGAAAAATAAAAAACCGCAACTCGAAACTTGACCCTATTCGGATATGTCAAATAGATCGCTCAAGGAATGAGCATCTTGTCATACATAAATGCCGAATTGACACGCGGCCTCAAATAAAGCCTAAAAAATAGGGCAGGGCTTACAATTAGGAGAAAACATGGAAATTTTATTAAAAGAAGAAATCGGGGGTAGGACCCTCCATATCCAGACCGGTAAGGTCGCCAAACAGGCCTCCGGATCGGTCGTCGTACAATATGGTGATACGATTGTACTGGTGACGGTCGTCGCTGCCCATGAAGAAAGGGACTTTGATTTTCTGCCCCTGACTGTTGAATATCAGGAAAAAATATATGCTGCCGGTCGGATCCCCGGTAACTATTTTCGTCGTGAAATTGGCCGCCCCAGTGAAAAAGAAACCCTGACCGCCCGCCTGATTGACCGGCCAATTCGTCCCCTGTTTCCAAAAGAATGGCGCTATGAAACCCAAGTCATTGCGACCGTATTATCCATGGATCAGGAAAATGACCCGGATACTTTGGCAATGATTGGCGCCTCAACAGCGCTTGAGATTTCAGACATCCCGTTTGCCGGACCGATTGCCAGTGTGCGAGTGGGACGCATTGACGGCCAGTTGAAGATTAATCCGCCCTCTTCAGAATTAGAAAATAGCGATATTAATATCATCGTTGCCGGCTCCAAAAACGGCGTGGTCATGGTGGAAGGCGGCAGCAATGTGGTCAGCGAAGCCGATATGCTCGAAGCGATATTTTTCGGTCACCGCGAAATGCAGCCGCTGGTTGACCTGCAACTCAAATTAAAGGAATCAAACGGCTTGCCAAAACGCACCTTTAGCCCACCGCCAAAGGATCCGCAGCTGGTCGATACCCTAAAGGAAACAGCTGCTGGGCGGCTGCGGGAAGCGATTTTGATTCCTGAAAAAACCAAACGCCAAACAGCCATACGCGAACTCAAGGCTGAAATATTTGAGAACCTCGGTGAGGACTATAGCGAGCGCAAAGCTGAAGTTTACGTGATTCTCAAAGATCTTCAAAAAACCATCAGCCGAGACCTCATTTTGAATGAAAATCGTCGCATCGATAATCGAAAATTCGATGAAATTCGGCCGATCACCTGTCAAGTGGGTTTGCTGCCCAGACCCCACGGCAGCGCTCTTTTCACTCGCGGCGAAACACAAGTACTCGGTGTGTTGACACTGGGCTCTGGTCAAGACGAGCAACGCGTCGAAACGCTGTATGGGGAAGAATTCAGACCCTTTATGCTGCATTATAATTTTCCGCCGTATTCAGTGGGCGAAACCCGGCGAATATCCGGCCCGTCACGCCGGGATATCGGACATGGCGGACTCTCCACCCGGGCAATTGAAAAAATATTGCCGGATAAAGAAGCATTCGATTATACGATTCGACTGGTTTCTGAGGTTCTGGAATCCAACGGTTCTTCATCGATGGGCACCGTCTGTTCCTGTTGCATGGCATTGATGGACGGTGGTGTTCCCATCAAGGCCCCTGTGGCTGGCATTGCGATGGGCCTCGTAAAAGAAGAAGATCAAGTCGTCATTCTCTCAGATATATTGGGGGATGAAGATCATACCGGCGACATGGATTTTAAGGTGACCGGCACCGCGACCGGAATCACAGCGCTACAAATGGACATCAAAATCCATGAACTTTCAAAAGAAATCATGCAAAGCGCTCTGGAGCAGGCGCGCGTCGGACGGCTTTTTATCCTTGATAAAATGCTGGAAACCATCCAAGAACCGCGCAAAGAAATCTCGCCATATGCACCGACGATTACGACCATTAAGATCAACCCGGATAAAATCCGCGAGGTCATCGGACCCGGCGGCAAAATCATTCGCGGCATTCAAAGCGAAACCAATACCAGCATTGAAATCGACGATTCCGGATTGGTTAAAATCGCCGCCTACTCAAAAGAGGAAGGCCAGGCGGCGATCAAGATGGTAGAAGATCTTACCCAGGAACCTGAGGTGGGTGCTATCTATGAAGGAAATGTCGTCAAGGTAACCGATTTCGGAGCTTTCGTGCAGATCCTGCCAGGCACTGATGGCCTGGTCCATATCTCCCAACTTGCCAATCGGCGCATCACCAAAGTAACCGATGTTGTCAAAGAGGGGGATTCGCTCAAGGTCAAGGTCCTTGAAATCAGCCGGGATGGCAAAATCCGGCTTAGCCATAAAGCTGTCCTGGAAGAGAAGCATGGCCACAATCATAAATAAGACCGAGCTAAATAATGGTATCCGGATTTTGAGTCAAAAGATGGCGCACACCCGTTCGGTATCGATGGGCGTATGGGTCAATGTCGGGGCGCGCGATGAAAAACCAGCCGAAAGCGGGTTGTCTCACTTTATCGAGCACATGATTTTTAAAGGCACCCGACGGAGATCCGCCTACCAGATTGCCAAGGAATTTGACGCTATCGGTGGTCACACCAATGCCTTTACGACCATGGAAAATACCTGCTACCATGGTAAGGTGATGGATACGCATCTGGATACCATGGTCGATATTCTCACTGATATCTTCTTAAATTCGGTATTTGACCCTCAGGAAATCGAAAAAGAACGTCCGGTCATATTGCAGGAAATCAAGATGGTCAAAGAAAGCCCGGATGAATATGTCCATCTGCTTTCAGGAAAAAATTTTTGGGGGGACAATCCCCTGGGTCGTTCAATTTTGGGTAATCAGGAAAACATCATCCAGTTTGACGCCAACCAGATCAAAAATTATTTCCACCGCCTGTATCAGCCGGATCGAATCGTGGTATCGGCTGCCGGCAATGTAGACCACGCATATTTAACCGACAGGCTGGGGCCGGCCTTCGATTCCATCAAACAGGACAATAACATCACCGAACGCGTCACCCCGCAAGCTCGGGGACTTGTAAATGTAAACTACCAGGGCCTGGAACAGGTTCACATTTGTGTAGGTACACCGGGGCTTTCAATTTCAGACCCAAGGCGTTATGCATGTTCCCTGCTCAACACGATTTTGGGCGGCAACATGAGCTCACGGCTTTTCCAGGAAGTCAGAGAAAAACGGGGTTTGGCCTATTCTGTATATTCATTTATGATGTCCCACGCGGACACTGGTATGTGCGGCATTTATTTGGCGGTGGATCCTGCCAAAGCACTGGAAGCCGCGGAAGTGGTGCTTAAAGAATTAGATAAATTATGCACCAAACCCATAACGGCTGCTGAACTCAAAGGTGCGGTGGAATACACCAAGGGAAGTCTGCTGCTGGCCGCCGAAAGCAATGAGAACCAAATGGTCCGCTGTGCCCAAAATGAAATTAATTTTAAGCGCGATATCCCCCTGCAAGAGATCATCGCGATAATTGAATCGGTAACGACCGAAAAAATTTTGGAGCTATCTAAAAGCTTATTTGTCAGAAATAAAATGGGTCTAACGTTATTGGGACCGGTAAAAGACAAAGAGCCATTCGAAGAGATTCTGTACACCTCACGTAAACGTCAGGGGCGTAAAGCATAATCATCACGTCATTCCTCTTTTTTAGGTAAGCAGGCTCCTGGCTACTGGTTTCTGGCCTCTGGCTTAGACCTGACAGAACAGTTCTGCTGCCTTGGATTACGAGGCTCAGGCCAGCAGCCAGAAGCGAGAAGCCAGCGGCTAAAAATTTGACACTGAATCTGCCTCCGGCAGATAATCTGACTCCATATTGTGATGAGTAATTCCCCAGTTATAAAAATCTTACGCCTGCGTCCAGAGACGGACGCCGATATTCCCCTTCCCCGCTATATGACTGCTCAATCGGCGGGCATGGATGTGTGTGCGGCCATAAAGCAAGACCTTGTTTTGGACAAAGGCCATCGCGCCCTTATTCCCACCGGTTTTGCCATTGCACTGCCAGACGGCTTTGAAGCCCAGATCAGGCCCCGCAGCGGACTGGCTATCAAACACGGCATCGGGTTGATTAATTCCCCCGGGACCATTGATGCCGACTATCGTGGCGAAATAAAAATCGCCGTCATCAATCTAGGTCCGGCGCCATACACTTTTCAACGCGGAGATCGGATTGCGCAAATGGTCATTAAAAAAGTGGTTGTTGCACAACTCGACATTGTCGAAGAATTGGACCAAACCGATCGCGATGCCGGGGGATTTGGGCATACGGGCAAATAAGAGGCCCAAGGTGCAAGGCACAGGGCGCAAGGCCATAAAAAACCGTTTTCATCTTATTTCAGCCTTGAGCCGTGTGCCCTGAGCCGTACGCCTCAAA